>CAIWHF010000278.1 GCA_903912405.1 uncultured Bacteroidota bacterium
CATCGCGAAAGCATATGCAGGTTTGTCTGTATTCGCTGGTGTAGGTGAGCGTACGCGTGAAGGAAATGACTTGATGCGGGAGATGATTGAAGCTGGTATTGTAAAATATGGCGATAAATTTATCCATAGTATGGAAGAAGGCGGATGGGATTTAGCCTCTGTAGATATGGAAGGATTGAAAGATTCTAAAGCTACTTTCGTATTTGGTCAAATGAATGAGCCACCAGGAGCTCGTGCTCGTGTAGCTTTATCAGGTTTAACGATTGCGGAATATTTCCGTGATGGTGATGGAACAGGAAAAGGGAAAGATATCTTATTCTTCGTAGATAATATCTTCCGTTTTACACAAGCAGGTTCTGAAGTGTCGGCATTATTAGGTCGTATGCCTTCTGCGGTGGGCTACCAACCAACATTGGCGACAGAGATGGGTTTGATGCAAGAGCGTATTACCTCTACTAAAAACGGTTCTATTACTTCCGTTCAAGCGGTATACGTACCTGCGGATGACTTAACCGATCCGGCGCCAGCAACTACGTTTGCGCACTTAGATGCAACAACCGTATTGTCTCGTAAAATTGCCGATTTAGGTATTTATCCAGCAGTAGATCCATTAGACTCTACTTCTCGTATCCTTACTCCAGCTATCGTAGGGGAGCAACATTACGAATGTGCTAATAAAGTAAAATTGATTTTACAACGCTATAAAGAATTACAAGATATCATTGCAATTCTTGGTATGGATGAGTTGAGTGAAGAAGATAAACTAACCGTATCTCGCGCTCGTCGTGTACAACGTTTCTTATCGCAACCATTCCACGTAGCGGAACAATTTACTGGTTTAAAAGGAGTTTTAGTACCAATCGAAGAAACGATTCGTGGTTTCAACATGATTATGGATGGTGAAGTGGATGAGTATCCAGAAGCAGCATTCAATCTTGTAGGATCTATTGATGACGCGATTGAAAAAGGTAAAAAATTAATGGAACAAGCTAAAAACTAAGTTTAGCATAAAATTCATTATTCATGCAATTAGATATATTGACACCAGAGAAAAAAATTTATAGTGGCAAAGTTTATGGCATACAATTACCAGGAACCGAAGGGTCTTTTGAAGTATTAGACCAACATGCTGCTATGATTGCTTCTTTAGGAAAAGGTAAAATGAAAATTTTAACCGATAAAAATAATACTACTTCTTATGAAATCAATTCTGGTTTTATTGAAGTATTAAATAACAAAGCTACTGTATTGATTGAAGGTGCCATTGCACTTTAGAAGCAACTAGCAAACTAATAAAAAAGACAAGCATATTGCTTGTCTTTTTTATTAGTTGTTATCTAGGTCAACTTATTTTGTATCATAAGCCCACTTGATATAGTTTGCGCCCCAAGTAAATCCACCACCAAATGCAGCAAGAATAATATTGTCGCCCTTTTTAAGTTGTTTTTCCCACTCAAACAAACATAAAGGAATTGTTGCATTCGTGGTATTGCCATAACGTTGTATATTCATCATCACTTTATCGTTAGATACACCCATGCGATCTCTGGTGGCGTCAATAATACGTTTATTGGCTTGGTGCGGCACGAGCCATGCAACATCATCTCCTGTAAGATTATTTCGCTCCATGATTTCTGCAGATACATCGGCCATGCCTTTTACAGCAAATTTAAATACCGTTTGTCCTTCTTGATATACATAGTGCTCTCTGTTCATAACTGTTTCCATGGAAGCAGGATAAGCAGATCCGCCAGCTTTTTGTCGTAAATAGGTTCTGCCGGCGCCATCACTTTTTAAGATGGAATCTTGTATGCCAAAGCCCTCCGTATCTGGTTCTAATAAAACTGCGGCTGCCGCATCGCCAAATAAAACGCAAGTAGTACGATCAGTATAATCAACAATGGAACTCATTTTATCGCCACCTACAACAATCACTTTTTTGTATTTGCCAGTTTCAATAAATTGGGCAGCTGTAGTTAGGGAAAATAAAAATCCACTGCAAGCTGCATTGATATCAAAACCAAAAGCATTTTTAATACCAACTTTATCGGCAATTATATTGGCTGTAGCAGGAAATTGATGATCGGGAGTAGTAGTAGCACATATTATCAAATCAATATCTTCTGCGGTAATACCACGTTTTTCTAAAAGCATACGAACCGCACCGGCGCCCATTTCAGAGGTGCCCATGCCTTCACCTTTTAAAATTCTACGTTCATGAATACCGGTTCTAGAAAGAATCCATTCGTTATTGGTATCCACCATTTTTTCCAACTCAGCATTGTCTAAAATATACTCAGGCAAATAGGCGCCAATAGCAGTTATAGAAGCTCTTGTTTTTTGCATTGTCATTAATTTTAAATTATGTATTCATAGCGCCACAAACGCTTATAACTTGTCCACTTACATAGCTGCTCATATCAGAAGCTAAGAAAAGGGCAACGTCAGCTACTTCTTCTGGTTTGCCAAAGCGAGCCATTGGTATTTTTTCAAACCATTTTTCTGCGCCACCATCTTTTAAATAATGCGTCATATCGGTTTCAATAAAGCCAGGTGCAATAGCGTTTACACGTATATTTCTGCTGCCTAATTCTTGTGCTATAGATTTAGTAAAGCCAATAATACCCGCTTTAGAAGCGGCATAGCTGCTTTGTCCGGCATTCCCTTTCATCCCAACGATAGAACTCATGTTGATGATACTTCCTTTTCGGCTTTTCATCATTGGTTTTATTACTTGCTTACTTAAATTATAAATTGATTTAAGATTAGCTTGCAATACATCATCCCATTGTTCAGGTGTCATGCGCATGAGCAAGTTGTCTTTGCTAATACCTGCATTATTTACGCAAATATCAATGGTGCCAAAGTGTGTCATGATATCATTTACTAGGGTCTCTGCAGCTGCATAATCGCCGGCATCAGATTTATATCCTTTTGCCTGCACACCCATAGCAGTTAATTTCTCTTCTAATGCTTTTGCACGTTCTTCAGAAGATACAAAGGTAAATGCAATGTTAGCACCTTCTGCTGCAAATTTCAAAGCAATTGCTTCTCCTATGCCTCTGCTTCCACCGGTAATTAGGGCCACTTTCCCTTCTAGTAATTTCATATTTATTTATTTAAAATAAAGTGAATTGATTGGCTAAAATACAAATTGCTTGTCGAATTTTTGAACGTTTACAGATTTAATTTGAATTTAAATCAAAATTTTAGTGCATTAATTCCTTCCATTTTTTTTCAATACTATATTGTATGGGCATATTTATAAATACATGGCCTCTTCCGACAGCAGCAGTTCCAGTGATTTTAAATTGAACAGTTTGATTGGCATTCAAGAGCATATCAATAGCATTACTGATTATTTTCTTTGTTTCAATGGTGGTATTCAATTTTATTATTGCTTCTGTATTTGCCTTGAAATGCATTAGGCTATCACAATTTATAATTCCAACTTGCTGGTCCTCTTTATAAATGTAACAATGCAAGTTTTTTACATCAACCGTAAAAGTGTTGGGATTTTCAATAATTAATTCAAGTGCCATTTGGGTTTCTTGAATGGAAGCATTTATAACTTCAAAGCGCGCAATTTTTTTACATTGAAGTGGTTGAATTTGTTGACAAGCGCTTGCTAACAAGAACGTTATTAATAAAAAAGGGTAGTAATTTATTTTCATAGGTCTATAAATAAATCGGCTGCAATAGCATCTGCAAAAAGTTTGCCTTGTTTAGTAAGAATGAGTGTTTGTTGGTGTTGTGAAAGTAACTGTTGTTGTAAATATTTTTCAATAATAACCTTATCTAGTGTAGTATGCCAAGTGTCTTTTATTTTTTCAAGATCACAGCCCCACATCGTTCTTAAAGATGTCATGATATATTCATTGACTTGATCTGCGACAGAAAGTTTTTCTAATGTAGCAGGAATGGTTAGATCTTGTATAATAGATTTAATATAAACTTGGTTGTTTGCTATATTCCATTGTCTAGAATTATGGTTGTAGCTATGAGCCGATGGGCCAATGCCTAGATAAGGAATTCCTTTCCAGTAATTAGTGTTGTGAATAGCGTGGGCACCAGGTTTCCCAAAATTGGATATTTCATAGTGGTCAAAATTATTTTCTTTTGCCCAATCAATTAAAAACAAAAATTGTTGTGCAGCTTCTTCTGAATTTAAAGCTGGTAATTGATGCGTTTTTATTTTGTGAGCTAAAGTCGTCTGTGGCTCCACTGTTAATGCATAAGATGAAAAGTGAGGAATTTCATAAGATAACATGGTATTTAAATGTTGTTCCCATTCCTGTATAGATAAGTCAGGCGTGCCATAGATCAAGTCAATACTCAAGTTGGCAAAACCGTTGTCTTGGGCACATTTTAAAGCATAGTCCACTTGCTGCACAGTATGTGCACGATTCATAAATTTTAAGTCCGCTGCTTTAAAAGATTGTACACCAATGCTTAATCGATTAATAGCGGTGTTGCGTAACGCCTTAACATAAGGTGTGTCTAAATCATCTGGATTAGCTTCTAATGTACATTCCAATAGATTATCAATGATGTAATGCTTTTCAATTTGGGCAAAAATATCTTGTAGTTCTCTAGCGTTTAATAGCGAAGGGGTGCCACCACCAAAGTAAATGGTATCGATAGCATTATTTTTTAAATACCCTGATTGTAGTCGAAGTTCTTCTTTTAGAGCATTTAATAATTGATCTTTTGAGGCAAGTGAAGTAGAAAAGTGAAAGTTGCAATAATTGCAAGCTTTTTTACAAAAGGGGATATGAATATAAATGCCTGCCATTATCTATTTAATACTAAGTGCACAAAACTACATAAAGCTATTGATTAATAATTTCCTATGTTGATAAACTTCTGTATCTTTTTAAAGTAATTCAATTAATTTTGAATTTTAAATTAGCTATGCGCCTTAATCTATTCGTTTTTTGGGTTGTAACAAGTATGTTTGTTTCATTGCATTTGTTTGCAGACACAACAAGCGTGTCTGCTTTTCTGCAACCTATAAAACAGATTTCAATAACTGTTGCTGCGCAGCCTACCTATGACTTAAATTACTGGTGTCAAAAAAATACGCTTATTAGGTCTAAAGTTGTTTATTACCCTGCTCATGCTAAAGTGTATAAAGACAAAACAATTGCTTTTTATACGTTGTATTTTTTAAGTTTGTTATTAGGCATTATTCGATATACCGATCCAAAATATTTCACAGATTTGTGGGGTATGTTTTGGGGTTTGGCTAAAGTAAATAGAGATTCTAAAGAACATTTACATGGGGCAGCGGTTTCAAACCTTTTAATGAATATCTTTTTTGTATGTACACTCGGTGTCTTTATATACTTTACCATAGAGCATCGTATTAATTCGGCTCTAAACATTCCATTAGGCTTATTGCCAGTATTGCTAATTGTTTGCGTTTTGCTGATTTATGTAGTAAAATATGCAGCTATTCAATTTTTTGGATGGGCTTTCAAGTTAACTCACATTACCGAGCAATATATTTTTAATGTTTTCTTAG
>CAIWHF010000279.1 GCA_903912405.1 uncultured Bacteroidota bacterium
AGCATAAAGAATCAGCATAAATAGATGCATATTTATTTACAGAATCATAGGGCAGACCATAGGCATTCAGACCATCAAAAGTAGCTACGCCTCTACTAATAGGGTTTATAGGAAAGGTATTATTGATATAAACTAATGCATCTTTCCATTTTAAAGGATTGGGAAAGGTTTCGTAATTGGTGAAATCTTCAAAGAATGGCAATGAAAGTGCCGTTGTTTTGGAATATGCCGCTTTATGTATGTTTACTTGATCATTTATTCTATAAAAAGCGCCTAGTGATTCTTGTGCATTTATATTTGAAACAAAAATGAAAATAGCTATTAATGATAAGATAAATTTGTTCATTGTATTTTATTGTGTTGTTTCAACGCTTGGAGTAGCTATTTTATTGTATTGCATTTCTTGCAAAGTAGGGTTTTGTTTTACTTTAATTTGCATTACAGCACCTTCTCCAATCATATTGGCGGTTCCCAATTCATTTAGTGTTTTAGGAAATTGATCATACACAATTGCCGTAGTAGAATCAGTGATATCAGTATTCCAATCTATTGTATATTGCAATCCAGATGTACTTAATAAAGCCAGTGCTTCTGAATATTGCAATGAAATTAAATCTGGAACTTCAAATTGTTCTCCACCGAAACCTGCACCAACATAAAGGGTAATTTTACTTCCTTGCTGTATCATTTGCCCTGGACGAATAACCTGACCATTATACAATTGTTCTAACACAGCGCCTTTTAAAGCATTAGGTTTTAGTATGGTGTCTTGCAATAAGAGACGATTGCTTTTCAAAATTAGACAAGCGCTTGAATAGGATAAATTAACCAGATTAGGCATGGGTACTATGGGAGCTTGTGTTTTATTTACAGTTATAAAAATAGTCCTACCATATTTCACAATGGAATGTTCTTTAGGAAATTGCGACAAAACCAATAATGCTGTTTTATCTGCTTCATAAGATGAATCTACTTCAACATCAAATCCTGCATTTTCTAAAGCTGTAATAGCTTCTTTTGCACTTTTATTAGTCACATTGATAACCGGTAATTCTTCCCCATGATGCGTGAAGAAGCCAATGCTTAAGAAAAACAAAAAATAGAGTACAATACAAATCCCAAAAATTACCAGTAAATGAAATCTAAATTTCGAAGTAAATGATTCATTCATGTTATTAATATTTTTTATTAGTAATGCAATCTTCAATTAAGTCGCTATAAAATGTACCTAAATCCATTCCTGCAGCTCTAACTTGTTGAGGAATGATACTATTTTCGCTTTGACCTGGCATGGTATTTACTTCCAAGAAATAAAGTTGATTCGTTTTGTCTTGAAGGATGAAGTCCATCCTAACTACACCTCTGCAATTGAGGTGTAGATATACTTGCATTGCTTTTCGCTCTAATTGATTTTTAATATCCTCAGGTATAGGAGCAGGAGTAATTTCACTAGTTTTTCCTGTTGTATATTTGGCTTCGTAATCAAAAAATTCATTTTGACTTTTAATTTCTGTAGCAGGCAAAACCCTCAAATCATTATTAATCATATACACACCTATTGTCAGTTCTCTACCAGCAATAAATTCTTCAATTAAAACTTGATTATCCGCGTTAAAGGCCTTGTCTATGGCTGGCAATAATTGCTCTACTGTTTTTACTTTGCTAATACCGATACTTGATCCACATTCATTTGGCTTCACAAAAACCGGTAATTTTAATTGTTCTAGAATGGTGCCTACAGAAAAACGATTACCCATTATTAGATGTACAGAATTAGCAATGGCCACTTTATCTAGCGCTTTAACTACTTTATTGCAATAGCTTTTGTTAAACGTTACGGCTGAAACGATAGCACTACACGTAGTATAAGGAATTGCTAACATATCTAAGTAACCTTGTATTTTACCATCTTCTCCTGGTGTACCATGAATAGCTATAAAAACAGCATCAAATTTTATTATCTCCTTATTCACTAATAAAGTAAAATCATTCTTATCTATTGCTATTTCTTGCCCATCATTGGAAGTATATAGCCATGAATCTTTGGTAACTATTATTTTATATACACTGTATAAATTAGCATCTAAATTAGAAGCAATGGTAACCGCTGTTTTAATAGATATTTGATATTCTCCTGAATATCCGCCTGCTAATAGTGCAATATTTTTTTTCATTAAGGTAGTTTAAGTTATAAAAGATTTTTCTTGAAAGAACATATTACCAAAGATAATTGAATTCAATCATATTTAAAATTGAATTTTGACTATTGATCTGCAGTTTCTGAGTCCGCATCACTCATTAAATGATTAGGTATATTTTTTTTGTTTTTAATACCCAATTTTTGAATAGTGGCAATTTGTTTTACAATATTATCATTACCAGTAGTCAATTGTTTATGTGCATCGGTATATCGCTCTTTAGCTTTGTCTAAGAAACTCCCAACTTGTTCTAAATTTTCAATAAAACCCACAAATTTATCATGAAGTTTTGCGCCTCTTTCTGCAATTTCATAGGCATTTTTATTCTGATACTCACGTTTCCACAAATCATGAATAAGCTTTAGAGAAGTGATTAAATTCGTTGGACTCAATAATAATATTCGCTTATCATAGGCATAATTCC
>CAIWHF010000280.1 GCA_903912405.1 uncultured Bacteroidota bacterium
ATATAAAAATATTTACATTTTTCATGATCATAAATTATAAAAAAACCTGCATTGCTGCAGGTTTTTTAATTATTAAATAATTTTAGTATTGTTGATTCCCAGTACCATTAGCTTGAAATGCACCGATATCGCTACCTGGGGCAGTAATTTCTGTTGCTCCATATTTAGGATGTACAGGAACATCTGCTCTTGGAGAAAAACCTTTATAAGCGGCGTTGATACAAGGTGATGTTGATTGTAATTTAAAATTGTAAGCACCAACAAAACTAATATCTCTTAAGTTTAAGGAAGCTGGCATTGGAGTTGGACCATTCACAAATTTAGGATTATTTGCACCTAACAAAGAAGTCGGCGCTGTATATACATCACCAACTTTCCAACCTGATGGTAAATAGGTTGATGGTTTAGGAATATCTGTTTCCTGAGCAGCGCTTATAGCTGTAGAAACTGATGTAGAAGGAATAAAATTATTTGCAACAGATAAAGTATCTGCATAGTAAAAAGTATATCCATAACGTAAATTTGCAGTATCTGCAATTGGATTGCCTACTACACGAAGTCCGAATTTGCAATTCACAACTAGATTGTTGTATGCTTTACCACCCGCATTTTCCTCGAAGTTAACACATCCACCTCTGCCTGCTGCAGCTCTTCTAAAACCACAATTAACAATAGTGTTATTGTAGAAATTCATGTTGGAAGCTGGAACACCAACAATAACACCAGAATTTGACAATTTTGGTCCGTTAGTTGCTACACCAATGCACAAATTATAAGCAAAATCACCAATAGTACCTGCTTTTGAATTTAATGCTTCACCACCAGTATAGCCAATTTTCTCAAAGGTATTTCTCATAATAGATAATTTACCACCATAAGTTCTTATAGCGTCATCAACAGAACCATAAACCCATGAATCTTCTAATACAAAAACTCCATAAGGGTTTTGGAAAAATAATGGATAAGGACTTGTATAAATAGCTTTTATTGGACTAGTAGCAGCAATAGCACCACCACCAAATTCAACATGTGTCCATTTCAATACCATTAATTTACAAGTAGTTGCACCAATGATACCAATCCATTTTCCTGCATAAGCTGGGTCAGTAGTAGGATCAGCACCTAATACATCTGTCTTAGTAACTGATAACATAGTAAATCTATTTGGCTTAGCTTTAGTACCAAGGCAAACTAGACTACCCTTTACTCCAATACCATAATTACCAGTCATATTAACAGTTACACCCTCTTGCATAAATAAAGTATCACCTTCGTTTATGATAATATCTCCACACACATTATAGGTTTTACCTGCAAGCATAGTTCCTTTAATACTTCCGGATAAACATCCTGTATCACTAATCGGATTAGCAACAGGTTCTACAGGGGTGGCAATTTGAGAACTGTCATCATTTTTCTTACATGCGGCAAGGCTTAACAAGCCTATTGCCATGATTTTTAAAAAATTGGTTTGGTTTTTCATTTTTAGTTGGTTTAATTGTTAAGTATATTTATTAGAATTTATATCGGATACCAATAAGGAAAGTTGTCTTATAAAAATCTCTTTGTACAATAATTTTATTAGAAGGGTCGTCTTGAATGGGAAGTGATCGAGATCCACTAGCTTTCATATAATCATTATATGACTGTTTCAATTCTAATTGCAATGGAGTATTCGTTAAATTATTGATTTTTGAATAAATAAACCATTGTTTATTGATACGTTTCTCAACAGAAAAATCAAGTTGAGTCATCGGCGATTGCCAATAATGCAATCCATAATAGGGGCTTACTAAAGAAATACGAGCACCTGTATAAACGAAAGCTAACTGAGCATCCAATCCTAGTTTATTGTCTTTAAATATTAAGGAGATGTTGCCAATATGATTAGATTGTCCTTGTAACGGTCTTGTTTCACTTTTATATTGAGATATAATTTGACCATTAATTTTATTAACATACAACATACTGTCATTAGTGATACTAGAATTTGTATAGGTATAATTTGCACTTATACCAACCTTACCAAAGTACTTTTGGTAAACAAACTCTAAACCATAATTAGTAGCAGTTCCGATATTTGTAGGCATTAATGTTTGACTTGTGACACCCGTTTTTACTGCTGTGTATTCAATTGGATTAACAATACGCTTAAAGAAAGTTCCTATTAATAATTGACTACTTGGATTAATATAATGTTCATATCGTAAATCAATATTATTAGAAGTAGTATGTTTTAATTTTTGAGGATTACCTTGCTCTTTAAATAATTCGCCTTGCGGGCCATCAGGAATTAATTCAGCAAAAGAAGGACGAGCAACAGCGCTGTAATAAGCAAAACGGATGAACCTATTATTAGAAAGAGCATATTTAAATTGAGCGCTAGGTAATAAATCGGAATATTTTAATGTACCGTTTCTAGCAGCAGTTGTAGCAGGCAATTCGGTGTTGTAATGCTGATAGGTATTTTCCATTCGCACACCCGTAATCAATTCCAATCTAGTATTGAGCATTAATTTAGCTTGTAAATAAGAAGCAGTTATCTGCTCATCAAATGTGTAATTATTACCATTCAATTCAGGCAGACCTGCAGAAACAGGATTGAAAATAAAAACAGCTTGATCTATGGTAGTATAGTATTGAAAAGAACTCCCAGATGGTAATTTAGGTTTTAAACTATAGGTATTATAAAAATTTGATCTGTTTTTAGAGCGATTCATAAAACCAGCTTTAAACTCAATATCCTTTTTAAACAAGGTTTTATGCTTTGTAGCATTTACGTAAATCGTAAAATCCTGGTCTTTGTTAGATGTCCAACGATGCGTTAATGAATTGAGAATATCTTGAGTTCTGTTAGAAACAGGGTATTCGTGCATAAACTCTGTTTGATCTGGTATATGATTATTAGCAGAAGAAAATACGAGATTCCAATCTAGTAGATAATTGTATCTTAATTGGTGTTTACCTTGTAGATTAGCATTAAAGATAGATTGATATTGCCAAGTACTTCTGCTGAAATAATCTACTAAAGAATTTAATGCAATGGTATCTGAGATTAATCGTGTTTGGTAATCATCAAGACGAACAAAGGTAGTAACTAATGAAATTTTATTTTTATCATTTAGTCTGTAATCTAATTTTGCATTAACTCCAAGACGTTTACTTTCTGTAGAATAGGCTCTACTTTGTAATTCTACAAATTGAGGTAAATTATACACAGTTGCCTGAGCATTTGGCAGTAAGAAAATTGAGTTTGTACCTTTATAAGTATTCTGATAACTTGTTGCTATCAAATATCCAAATTTCTTATTTTTACCAAAACGGTTACCTATAGTAAAACCCAAAGTGCTATTAACAGGGGTATTTAAATTGGAATATTTTAAATGACTATTTGTAAAATCAGATGGAATCGCAGTATAATTTCTATTATTATTCACCTGAGTTGGTGAATTCACATTCATTGTGTTATTGTCAAATCTACTATACGTATTATTAGCAAAGAAATTAGAATAACCTACTGCAGAATTTGTTTGTATAAATAATTTGTTCGGTGCATCTTTCATTACTAAATTTATAGTACCACCAATTGCATCACCTTCCATACTTGGAGTAAGCGATTTACTAACTTCTAGTCGCTCCAGTAATTCACTAGGGAAAAGATCAAGCGGTATAAAGCGACTTTTATTATCAGGACTAGAAATTTTAACTCCATTTATAAGTGTATTAATATACCTTTTTTCCATACCCCTTATAATCGGATAACGAGCTTCTCCGGAGGAACTTTTTTCAATAGTAACACCACTAACGCGCTGTAAAATATTTGCAACAGTTATATCTGGCAACAATTGAATTGTTTTAGCATTCAAAACATTTATAATTGCATCAGATTTTTTTTCAACAGTATTAGCATTATTTTTTAACTCACTTGTAGCTACTTTAATTTCATTTAATGAATGTGTAAGTGGCTCTAATTTAAAAGTAAACAACTTTGTATTGTTATCAATATTAAAATTTGAAAGTATAGCAGTATTATAACTTCTACAAGATATTTCAATTGTATAGGCACCAGTGGTAATATTTTCAATTTTAAAACTTCCATCTAAATTAACCCAAGTTTTAAATTTAGTACCCATTATTTTTATTTCAGCACCCGCTAATGGATCTTCTGTTACAGCATCAGTAACTATTCCAGAAAAAACATTTTGAGCGTTTGCTGCAGTGAAAAAAAATAATGAAATTACTACTATTAGTAAATTTGATCTAAATAAAAAATTCATAGTGATTAATTCAGTTTTAAATATTTTACAAATTTTAAAACAATATTTTGAATTTTAAATAGTCGTTAACATTAATAAAGATTTAGTAAGAATTATGTTACATTTAATTAATCAACAATTAATAATTTATTAACATTACTATTACAACTTCATGAATATAAAAACTTGTTCAGCTTGTTGATTGGTTAATGGCATAACAGATAAATAATAGTTTCCACTAATTAAACAGCTCAAATCTATAGTTTGTAAAATATCAGAAGATAGCCAAGCTTTAAGTATTTTGGTATCTGAAGTTAAAATTTTATAGACTGTCATGCCAATAATAGTTGTTTCTATTATTAATTTTGAAGTAGTTGGATTAGGATAGATACTACTTACGTTTTTTTTTGTATCCTCTACTGTTGTATTTAATTGAAATAACTTATCTGTTTGATATAAAGAAGCAACTTGAGTACTTGAAGTTTCATTTGATAAGTACAATCTATTTGAATCAACCCAACAAATTCCTTCTGTTTGCCAATCGGTATTGTTGCCAATCTCTATTCTTCTTTTATTGCCACTAAAAAATTGATTACTCGAAAAGTCATTTAAATACCATAAAAATGACGATGCATGATTATTTTGATAACCAATCAATACTATTTCTTTTTTTAATTTATTATAAGAAGCCCCTGTAATTAAGCCATTAACTGAAAATGAAGTATAAGGCGCAACACTGTATGTACCAGTTAGTTTTGGCAATTTATAAACTCTAGTTTTATAATCTCCTCTATCTTTTGTGAACAGATAAATAGAATCATTTAATGGGATCATCGCTTCGCAATCAAAATTATGTGTGCTGCTAGAAGTAAACGATGTTTGATCTGAATATGAAAAACTAATAGCTTCTGCCATTACATGAACAATAGCAGCAGTAGTAATATCAGATTTTTTAATTTTCAATACTTTTAAATCTGTTCTGGTGCCGTTATTATTACCAAAATCACCGACATATAAATACAAACTATCAGCAGTAATTTCTTCCCAATCCGTATTCGGATAATTATCAACTATTATTCGTTGTAGTAAATGGCCATCACTTGTATCAATTGAATAAATTTCAGCACTGTTTCCGCTATCATCATGCGACCATAATTTACCATCCGTATAGCATAATCCTGATGATTCATTCAATAGACTGATTAGCGAAAATTTCAATAATGGTGTCCTATAAGTTGTTGGATACAAACAAGATCCATCATTCGCACTTGCTGAAGCATTATAATTTGCAGCATTTATATCTGTGCATCCATTTTGCGCATCTGCAGTATTAATAAAACTTGATAAGACAATAGAAGCAAGGAATAAAAAGGTGTATTTCATATAAATTATTTAACTCCAATCGACAAACCCAATTCTAAAGCATGTTTACTTATGAATGAAGAAGTTTGATTAAAACTTCCAAAATCATAGCTTAAACCAAATTTAGTTGTATTCCAACGAATTTCTAAAGAGGGAATTAGCCCATCATTTAAACGATACCCTAAACCAAATTTACAAGCACTTTTCATGAAATTTAATTTTTGTTCAGCAAATGCACCTAATATAATTTCACTAGCACTTGCTCTTCTTGCAGTAAATACATACCAACCCAATAATTTTTGAGCATCAAAATAAGTACTACCAACCTGAGTTGTAATAGCAATCGGAAGTGTATAATTTGTTGTATTTTCTTGCCAAGCAACTACCGGTTTGTTGAGATGACGCATTCCAACTCCTAGATACCAATAACTATGTTCTTTTTTGTTTGACAAGGTAAAGCCCGTATGAACACTTAGCCATTGAATAGCCCCTTTGTTATATATTAAATCTGTTGGAGCAATTGCTGAATTTATACCAAAAGCGTCTAATTGTTTTGGCAAAATTTGACCAGAAAAATTTATGCTACTATTATTAAATTGCGTTTGAAATGCTAATCCTAAGTATAATCCCTTTTTATTTAATGCCAAATTATACCCTATTCCCAAAATTGCAGAACTAGTTTTGAATGTACTCTTCAATGCATTTTCATTTGTCATTCCAAAATTGAAATTAAAATAACTTGAATTAACAGTACTGTCGCTGTGCTTATAATTATAGTATATTGAAGATACTACTGCCATACTAGTATACGATTGCTGATCTTGAGTTTGTAAATTTCGATACAATACAGATGCAGTATTATTTTTATTCATATTGCCTGAGGGATTTTGAAGCAAAATGGCATCTTGCAATCTCGAAAATTGGATGTCTTGTGAATGTGCATTAAAACAAATAACACTTGATGCAATCATCAAAATAATGATAATAATATTTTTCATAGCTCTATTTTTTTCTTTTAACGAATGGAAAACTATCTAATTAATATTAGTTTTCCTTCCTTACGCAAAGTAGTATTCAAATTAGTAGTGGCTTCTATTAACCAAAAATATTCGTCTTGTGGTTGTGCTTCTCCATTAAATGTTCCATCCCAACCTTTGTAAAAATCATTCGTTTCAAAAACAGTATTACCCCAACGATTGATAATTTTAAATATTGAAATACGAGAAATTCCTGGCAATGAGGGTTGTGCTATATCATTCTCGTTATCATTATTGGGAGTAAATACAGTAGGCATATAAATACCAATGTCGCAAGGCACTCGTACTTCAATTTCATTAGAGAAAGGAGAACTACATGCAAATGAATTTGTTACAAATAATTTATAGATACCTGCATTATTTACTACGACACTATTTGATTGGGCAATTTTAGTACCATTCGAAAACCAATTATATGTTGCTACACCTGAAGCATTACTTGACAATGTGAGACTTTCACCATTGCAAATATTAATTTGGCCTGTTACTATTCCATTTGCAGCTATTTGTGGTTGAAGAGGAGTTGGATTTACAATAAATGTAGCAGTATAATTATTTGTAGAGCAGCCACTTGCATTAGCGTTTAAACTATATGTAACCGTGATTGGATTGGATGTAGTATTAATTAAAGTTTCATTGATTGATCCGGTGCCTGATGCAGCTGCGTTACTAATTCCAGCAAGAGATGCTCTCGACCAATTAATAGTTGATCCGACAATATTAGTAGATGGTGCAAACGTAAATGTAATTCCTGAACAAGCACTACCCATTTGAGTGGAAGATGTAAATGAAGGATTAGGTTTTACATTTACACCTATAAAATCACTACCTGAGCAACCGTTTACAGTGTTCATAGTAATTGCATAAGTTGCTGTAGTTAATGAGGTTCCGGATAAAGTGAGTATTTCATTAATCGAACTTGATCCACTTGCACTAGCATTTAAAATACCTCCAATTGCATTACGTTGCCATGTTATGGCAGTATTTGTTGTATTTACGGTAGGAGTGTAATTGAAGGAAGTTCCGCTACAAATTGGGTTAATAGTTTTAGAACTTGTTAATATCGGAATTGCATTAACGATAACAGGAAGATTCACTGTTGAAGAGCATCCGTTTGCTGCAATTGTAAACTGGTAGGTTGCCGTAACTGATAATGCTGTTGTATTTTGCAATACTTCATTAATTGTTGATAAACCATTAGATGCAGCGTTGCTAATACCCGCTACAGCAGATCTTGTCCAAGATATGGTGCTAGACGGTACAGACGCATTAGCATTATACTGCACTGTGCTTCCAGAACAAATGGAGATTGGAGAAATGCTACTCGATAAAGTCGGCGTTGTGTTAACAGTAACCGAAATTGGATTGGATGTTATAGTACAAGAAGCATTTGAAATATCAACAGTATAAGCGCCTTGTTGATTTGCCGTAAAAGAAGCAGAAGTAGCACCTACAATAACTGTCGTTCCATTTTTCCACTGGTAAGTATTGCCAGGCGCATTTACTGCATTAATTTTAACAGAATCTCCATTACAAAAAGTTGTTGGTCCGGAAGTAGTTAACGTGTTGTTTGCAAAAGGCGTCACGGTAACACTAATGACATTTGAAGTAGCAGACACATTTGAACTTGAGGTCACAACGGCAGAGTAATTTCCTGATACTGTTGCTGTATAGGTTGCGTTCGTTGCCGAAGGTATAATATTCCCATTCAAGTACCATTGAAATGTGTAACCTATCGCAGCATATGCAGTCAATAGAACACTAGAACCTGCACAAAATGTTGTTGGCCCACCTGCAGCAATACTTGCTGTAGGTAACCCTAAAACAGTTACTGTAATTACATTGGATGAAGAAACACATCCATTTAAAGTGATTTTTAATGTATAATTACCTCCTACAGTAGCTATATATGAATTAGTAATTGCACCAGCAACTGGTAATAACCCATTATACCATTGATAGGTTGCTCCAGTAACCAAAGCTGTAGATAAGGTCACAGAACCCCCATTGGTGAAACTTGTAGGTCCACCAGCAGAAATTGAAAATATTATTGGCGAATTTACAATAACGCTAGTATTGGCTAATATAGAAGAACATCCATTTACTGCAACCGACGCATTATAAATTCCAGAAGCAGCAGTGGTAACATTAGATATTACTGGATTTTGGAGAGTAGCTATAAAACCATTAGGTCCAGTCCAAGTATATATTGCTCCTGTTACAGCTGAAGCAGTTAAATTCAAGTTACTTCCAACACAAATAGGTGAATTATAGGAAAGCGTTGGCGCAGAAGGGATTGCATTCACTGTTGCTGAAACAGTTACTGGATTAGAAGGACAAGATCCAGATATTGCAGTGACACTATAAGTACCTGAAGCAGATGTTGTAGCATTGGAAATACTTGGATTTTGAAGCGTGGAGGTAAAACCATTTGGTCCTGTCCAAGCGTATGTTGCACCAGCAATAGTTGATGCGGTCAAATTTAAAGTAGCACCTTCACAAATAGGAGCTACTGAGGGTAGTATTGGTGAAGGAGTTATAGGATTTACCGTTGCAGTCACAGTACTTGGAGTCGAAGTACAAGCTCCAATTGTGGCTGAGACGGTATATAGTCCTCCAGCAGCCGAAGTGGCATTTGAAATACTAGGATTTTGCAGTGTTGAGCTAAATCCATTTGGCCCCGTCCAAGAATAACTTGCACCTGAAACAGAAGTAGCAGTTAAATTTAAAATAGTTCCTACGCAAATAGGCGAAATGGCGCCCAATACGGGAGCAGTAGGCATTGCTGACACAACAATGTTCGTTGTATTTTGACAACCATTATTTGCAGTAAAAGTGATTTGTGCTGTACCTACAGCATTAGCAGTCACTAACCCTGAATTTGAAATGGAAGCAATACTTAAATTAGAGGAATTCCAAGCATTGGAAAGAGCTGCAGGTAACGTTGAACTTAATTGTGATGTAGCCCCATTACAAATTGTTGTTGTACCTGAAATAATTGGAACTGTATTGATAGTTGCGTTAACAGCAATAGTTTGAGTGGTAACATTAGTAGCAGTACAACTTATACTTCCGCTCAAAGTACCAGAAGCAGCAACAGTTGTTCTACAAAAAATAGGAGTGCTAGAGACACTTCCACTGATGCTTGTTAACACTAGTGAAGAAGCATATCCAGAGTTTAAAGCAGTGGATACTTCAAAACCAGCAGGAGCAGTTATTGTAATATTAGAAGATAGATTTGAACCACTAACTGAAAAAGATTGAGGTATTGAATTCACACCTGCACAAGCAGTAAATGGAGTTAATGCACTTGTAACTGAAATAGTTGATGGCAACAAAATAGTAATTGTATTTCCCAGAGGAGGATTTGTTCCAATACTAACCCAGCTAGCACCAGCATTTACAATATTAGTAGTATAATTGTTTCCATTTAGTGTTTTATTTGATTGTATAACGGGTATAAAAGTACCTGTTGCAGCTGAAGCAATATCACCAATTAAAAAGAAATTCACAGATGACCCTTGGTTAATATAGGTAAAGGTTGGTGTTGAAAAAGAAACATCATTACCATTTACAACTCCTGAGTAAGCATTGGCAGTTATTTCAGAAGATTCTAAAATACCATTATTATTAGCATCAAATACTAATCGAATATTAGTTAAATCTGAACCTAAAACCATCGTTCCATTCTGATGCACTATAACTTTTCTTACAGTGGCATTTCCTTCATTAGCAGATAATGTAAATTCAAAAAGATTTGCATTATTGGTAGCTGGAGCAATAGAAGAAGTAGTTGGTGCATTAAGCCCTAGTGAAACTGTTTGTTTAATAGGTGAAAATGCAATTTGTTTAAAGGTATTGAAACCAGTAAGTGTTGCAAGAGTAGTTGTTGATATGGCTCCCGTACCATTATCAACACCCCTAACTAAATTGGTAGGATTACTCGCATAAATAATGGCTCCATTACTGCTTGTAATTGCAGAAAATGTATAATTTGACCAATCAACAGCTAATCCAGTTGCTCCAGTTAATGCAAACCCTGTTGAGGCGGTACTCCATGTACCACCAGCATATAATCCATTACTAGTGTTATAAGTACCACTATATGTATATCGAACAATATTATTTGTATTAACTGCATACATCGTTAAACCATCTGGACTTATAGAAAACCCATATGGTACAGGATTATTAATATTAACAGCTGACTGATTTCCAACAATTGGTTTTCCGGTTCCTATTTGATAAATCCCTGCGGAAGGAGTAGTGGAACCGGTTGAATAATAAAGTTGACCGTTAATTATAGAAACTACACGTGTATTAAGGAAACTAGAAGACGTAGTAGTTGCAATTAAAGGAGTAACCGTAGTTCCATTAGTTGTTGTCAAAACACCTAAAGTATTCCCTGTCAACCAATAATTACTCAAATCATCACTTGTCACACCTCTAAAATCATTAGCATTGGTAAACCAATTAGCAGCACCCGTGATTCCAGTATTTATTGTTCCAGAACCATCAATTGGACGAACCGCGCATAATATATTAGTAGTATTAGCAGCACCCAAAGAAGCACCCCCTGTAGCAGTAGAAAAACCGGGAACTAAAATATATCTTCCATTTTCAGATCTTGAAATTGAACCGTTAGAACTAGTAGTAGCCCCTGCAACCATACCTGTTGCACCAGAACTTGGAATAGTAACAGTGAAATTAGAATTTGTTTGACTCGTATTAGTTGGATGATATTCATCGATAAAAATTGCTGTTCCAGTAGACCCCAGTGTTGTACTTGAAGTTTGCCTGAAAATAGTTATGTAACCGTCGTTAAAGTTGCTTGTTGTTTGAGCACTACTATTAATAAAACTAAATAGTAAAAAAGCTAGAACAGCGATACAACAAGCTAGTGACTTGTAAATATTCATATTTTAAATTTTAGAATTGACGTAAAACTACATTGACGTAAAACTACCTCTATTTAAAAATGAATTTTAGCTATTTAGATTACCAAAAAGTTATGTGAGTATTAAATAAATATTAGTTTCAGATTAACAACTGTATTTTAATGATAGTTTATCAAAACAACAGCCAAGGAATTTTAAACTTTAAGTAATTACTTTAAAGCAAACACAAACTAGGTACTTTGTAAGAAGATTTATACTAAAAAGCCATTGCATTTAAATACAATAAGAATTAGTCTATTCCTTAAATAGTTAAACTAAATTAATGATATTCGATCAAATAAGCTTTAAATTACAAGCAATGATTGATCGAAATCAATTTATCAAACAACTATTTAATTCCCTATTAGCAATGACTGGCATACAATCTTTAAGTGCATTTAAAAATCTCACAGATACATTTCCCATTCTTAATTATACAATGCCCGTATTATTTGTAGGGCATGGATCTCCTATGAATGGCATTGAAGACAATGCTTTTAGTCAACGATGGAAAGCAATAGCTAAAGAAATGCCACAACCTACCGCAGTATTAGCCATATCTGCTCATTGGTATACCAAAGGAACGCTGATAACCGCTATGGAACACCCAAAAACCATTCATGACTTTGGAGGATTTCCTAAAGCCTTATATGACGTTCAATACCCAGCACCAGGCAACGCTATGCTCGCAAAAGAAACTGCATCATTAATTCATACAACGCCTGTTGGACTTGACCATGACTGGGGTTTAGATCATGGGACCTGGACTATCGTTCGACACATGTATCCGCTTGCCAACATACCTGTATTACAATTAAGTATCGACTATACTAAAAGTCCAAAATTCCACTATGAATTGGCTAAAGAATTACAACAATTGCGAAGAAAAGGGGTGTTGATAATTGGAAGTGGCAATATGGTGCACAACTTAGGCATGATCGCTTGGGATAAATTAAACGAACCTGCATTTGGATATGATTGGGCTTTAGAAATGAATCAAACTTTTAAAGAGCTTATTCTTAAAAAAGAACATAACACTTTAATACATTATGATCGACTA
>CAIWHF010000281.1 GCA_903912405.1 uncultured Bacteroidota bacterium
ACAAAACCCCTCTAAAAAAATATTCCTCGCAAATGGCAGGCACTAGGGCGAATACAAATAACCGAATGATTAAATCTTGTCCGTTATGCATTTGCATCAACCCCTTAAAAAGCTCATTCATATTGTCTTCGTACAGCTTTATAGCTGTACCCATTGGTATTTGACCTACTAGCGAATTGATGTGTTGCACAAAAGGGATGGCAGCAATAATGATTATGGGTATTAGACAGTAATAGAGCGTTGTATTCGAAGGTCGGTATTGGATATAAGCCAAAGGCTGTGGATGCATAAAATAGGAAAACAGAAACGCTACACCAGCAAAAGAACAAGTAGAGCTGATAGCTTGAAAAACCATGAAGGCATTAATCTTACTTGCAGGGCTTAAGGTATTTATACTAGATAGATCAGCTGGATTTAGATAACCCAGTTTTTGAAAAATTACAGTTAATACGATTTGAATAAAGAAATTAATAACAAAAAATAGTAGGATCAGTATACTTAGCTGAAAACGAGTAGTATAGTGTCTCCAATAGGACTTTAGCATGGTGATGATTGAAAATTTATAGTGTTGTTTGAATTTTAAAAGTACTTTTAACAAACATTAATGCAAGTTAATTGTTATTAATTTAAATACTAACGCATAATTTATTTATTTTTGATAGATATTGAAGATGTTTTATGAGTGAAATAATTGCCGGCCCTTTATTAGATACTATTGAATTTCCTGCTGATTTGAGAAAATTAGACAAGGGTCAGTTGCAACAAGTATGCCAAGAATTACGTCAGTTTATTGTTGACTGCGTAAGTGTGCATGGCGGTCATTTTGGTGCAAGTTTAGGCGTAGTAGAATTAAGTGTGGCGTTGCATTATGTGATGAATACACCCGACGATCAATTGGTTTGGGATGTAGGTCATCAGGCATACGGACATAAGATTTTAACTGGAAGAAGAAGACAATTTCATACCAACAGAAAATATGGTGGATTAAGTGGTTTTCCCAAACGCAGCGAAAGTGAATATGACACCTTTGGCGTAGGGCACTCCTCAACGTCCATTTCTGCTGCCTTAGGGATGGCTATTGCATCAAAACTAAAAGGGGAGCACCATAGACAACATATTGCTGTTATTGGTGATGGCGCCATGACCGCCGGTTTGCCTTTTGAAGCACTGAATCATGCAGGGGTTAGTAATTCAAATGTGCTGATTATTTTGAATGACAACAACATGTCTATAGACCCTAATGTGGGTGCTCTTAAAGAATATTTAACCGATATTACCACTTCGCATACCTACAATAAACTACGCGATGATTTTTGGAATTTGTTAGGCAAATTGCCCTATCCAAATTTTCATAGAGATATGGCTTCTAAAGTGGAAGCTAGTTTAAAGGGTGTAATATCAAAATCAAGTAATTTATTTGAAGCCTTAGGATTACGCTATTTCGGATCTATAGATGGGCATAATATTTTGAAATTAGTTGAAACCTTAAAAGATTTAAAAGATATACCAGGGCCCAAATTGTTGCATATTAAAACCGTAAAAGGCAAAGGCTACGATTTAGCAGAAAAAGATCAAACATTGTGGCATGCCCCTGGCACCTTTGATAAGGTAACCGGCAAAATCAATAAGAAAATTATAACTACTCCCGAAGCGCCAAAATATCAAGATGTTTTTGGGAAAACAATCATAGAATTAGCTAAAGCAAATCCAGCTATAATGGGTATTACACCCGCTATGCCTTCTGGGTGCTCCTTGAAATTTATGATGGATGAAATGCCAGACAGAGCTATCGATGTGGGTATTGCAGAACAACATGCGGTAACCTTAAGTGCCGGATTGGCAACACAGGGCATGCGCGTTTTCTG
>CAIWHF010000282.1 GCA_903912405.1 uncultured Bacteroidota bacterium
ATGAAATTTATAAACATTATATCCGCTTTATTGATAGGTGTTATTAGCCATACTTCTTGCTCTAAAGATACCAATACCGGTAGTGTAAGGGTAAATCAAGAGGTGCAATTATACAATTTCGCCACTAGTTCCAACACCCTTTATATAGGCGTAAAACAAGACACTATATTAAAAAAATGTTGTGCCTTTTACGGTGATTTTATTTACTATACTGATAGTATCAATTTATCAAAACGAGATACTATTAATAAGAATTTACAATTAATTGATGGCGTTGGCAACAATTTAACGGGTGCAAGCGCTACCGTGCCAATGGATGAAATGAACAATTATTTACTATTTGCATTAAGTAATCCGGTTTCTAGTGCTAGCCCTTTTATGCTTAAGCACATGCCAATCAATACTAATTTGGCAGTTGGCGGTAAATCGAAATTACAATTTGCTAATTTTATAAGTGAATATGATACGTTAAACTTCTATTGGAATCATGTATTGAAAGCGCAAGTTTCATACGCTTCCATTTCTAATGCTATTGAAATTACCCCTACATTAAAAGACACGCTTCAAGTATTCAAAGGCACTGGAAGTAAGGCTCAACTTATAGCTGAAAGCAATGGCAAATTAATAACTAAGCAAAACAATTATATTTTAATTGCTCATTATACCATACAAAATCCTACAATTGGTAATTTAGCTCAACAGCAAATTAAATGGATTAGTCAAATTAAATAATAGAACACATTTAATTAATAAAAAAACGAGCTTAATAAGCTCGTTTTTTTATGTAAATACCTATAAAAAGGCGAAAATATTGCTATAATCTTTTACCTTTACAGTCTTAGAATTAATATATTTTATGCCCCAAAAAGCAGCAGGCTCCAAATCGAGCCGATTATCATTTGAAGAATTCAAACTAGAAGTTTTAGCTGATTATCAATTGGCTATTACAAGCCGTGAAGCAAGTCTGATTGGAAGGAAAGAAGTACTAACTGGAAAAGCTAAATTTGGCATTTTTGGAGATGGAAAGGAATTAGCTCAAATTGCCGTAGCCAAACAAATGCAGGCAGGCGATATTCGTTCTGGTTATTACCGAGATCAAACGCTTATGTTTGCATCGGGCATGTCGAATGTAGAACAATTTTTCGCTCAATTATATGCTAATCCCAATACTACCGATGAGCCATCTACTGGCGGCCGAATGATGAACGGACACTATGGCACCAGATGGATTGATGATAATGGGGAATGGAAAAATTTAATGGAGGCTCCACAGTCTTCAAGTGACATCTCTCCTACTGCAGGCCAAATGGTAAGAGGACTTGGATTAGCTTATGCATCTAAATTATACAGAAACGAACCTAGTTTGCAAAAAGGCTTCGAACAATTTACCAACAAGGGCAATGAAGTGGTATTCTGCACTATTGGAGACGCTTCAACATCTGAAGGATTATTTTGGGAAAGTATCAATGCGGCTGGTGTATTAAAAGTTCCCTTAGCTGTTTTTGTATGGGATGATGGATATGGCATTTCTGTTCCACGAAGCTACCAAACAACTAAAAATTCTATTTCTACAGCACTAGCAGGAATGCAATACAATGAAACAGAAGGCGGAATTGATATTTATAAAATAAAAGGATGGGATTACGCCTCTTTAGTTAGCACTATTCAAGATGGCATTCAAAAAGTAAGAGAACAGCAAATACCTGCTATCTTTCACATTCAAGAAGTAACGCAACCGCAAGGTCACTCTACCAGCGGATCGCATGAGCGCTACAAAAGTAAAGAACGCTTAGAATGGGAAAAAGATTTTGACTGTATTTTTAAAATGCGTCAATTTATCTTAGAAAATACTATCAGCAATGAAGAGGAATTGACACAATTAGAAGAAGTAGCAAAAGAAGAGGCCCGCCAATCTAAACAAAAAGCATGGAATCAATTTATTGAACCCATTAAAGTGCAAATAGATACCACTGCTCAATATTGCACACAAATTATTTTTGAAGGACATGCCTATGGCGAACAAATTGCGCAATTAGTAGCCCAGTTAAAAGCCATAAAAGAGCCAATCCGAAAAGATATCATGCAAATGATTCAGAAAGTTTTAGCCCTTTGCACTTCATCGTCGCAGGCTACCATCAATTTGCAATTATACTACGATCAACTTTGTGAGGAGAATAAAGATAAATTTAATTCGCATCTCTATTCACAATCAGATAAAGCGGTTGCTAAAATACCAGTTGTTCCAGCTCAATTCGACGAGCAATCGAGCTCCTTGAATGGTTATGAAATACTCAATATGTATTTCGATCAACTCTTTGCATCCAATCCCGCTGTTGTAGCTTTTGGTGAGGATGTTGGTAAAATCGGAGACGTTAATCAAGCCTTTGCAGGCTTACAAGAAAAATATGGCAGCTATCGCATTACCGATACGGGTATTAGAGAAGCTACTATTATTGGTCAAGGTATAGGTTTGGCCATGCGAGGATTAAGACCTATTGCTGAAATTCAATATTTAGATTATTTATTATACGGACTTCAACCTTTAAGTGATGATGTAGCAACGCTACAATACCGAACTAAAGGGGGACAAAAATGTCCAATCATTGTTCGTACGCGCGGGCAGAGACTAGAAGGTATTTGGCATAGTGGGTCGCCAATGGGAATGATTCTCAATGCAATTAGAGGCATGTACTTGTGTGTGCCAAGAAACATGACACAGGCAGCCGGTATGTATAATACCTTATTGCAATCAGACGAACCTGCAATTGTTATCGAATGCTTGAATGGATATCGCTTAAAAGAACAAGTGCCTAATAACTTAAGCACCTTTACAGTGCCATTAGGTATTCCTGAAATAATAGAAACTGGTACGGATGTCACTATAGTTTCTTATGGATCTACGCTTAGAATTATTCAAGATGCGATGAAAAATTACCTAGCACCAAAAGGTATTTCATGCGAACTCATAGATGTACAAACACTTTTACCTTTCGATACCGAGCATAAAATAGTTGAATCCTTAAAGAAAACTAATAGAATTGTTTTTATTGATGAAGACGTGCCAGGTGGAGCAAGCGCCTATATGTATCAGCAAGTAATGGAATTGCAAAATGGTTATCGCTACTTAGATGTAGCTCCAAAAACCATTACTGCACAGGCGCATCGACCAGCCTATGCAACAGATGGGGATTATTTCTCTAAACCAAATGCAGAAAATATTGCGCATGCTATAGAAAAAATGATGCAAGAATAAAAATTGAAACCTCTTAAACATTAAGAGGTTTTTTTATTTTACCTTTAGGCATGCTATCCAAAATCCTAACCGATAAACCAACAAAATTATTTGTAATCCTGTGTACGTTTTTTGTGGCCAATGCACTTATTGCGGAATGCATTGGAGGTAAATTATTTTCTCTTGAAAAAGTAGTTGGACTTATACCCAAGCCCTTTGATTTTTTGGGAGAGAAAGGATTGACGATCACCTTAACTTGCGGAGTTTTACTATGGCCCATAGAATTCATTATGACCGATATTGTTAATGAATATTTTGGTCCGAAGGCAGTACGTAGAATTTCGTTTATAGCCATTGGCTTGATTAGCTATGCTTTTATTATGTTTTATTTAGCCATGTCCATTCCTGCCGATACCAATTTCTGGACTGAATCGCAAAAAGCAAATGGAATAGACAATATGCAAACAGCCTTTGAAAGCGTTTTTGGTCAGGGTATGTGGATTATAGTTGGTAGCCTTGTTGCTTTTTTAGTGAGCCAATTGTTAGATGTGTGGGTTTTTCATAAAATCAAAAAGGCTACAGGAAATAAGATGGTATGGCTTAGAGCTACAGGCTCTACCCTTGTATCACAATTGGTAGATAGTTTTATCGTGCTTTTTATAGCCTTTCAAATTGGTAAAGGATGGAGCATTCAACGTGTAATTGCCATTGGCACAATTAATTATTGCTATAAAGCACTGGTTGCAATAATCCTTACACCATTAATCTATTTAATTGAAAATAGGATTGACAATTATCTAGGAAAAGAAAATAGTTTAGCGCTCAAAAAAGCAGCTATGCAAAAAGGCAGTGAATAAACTTAATTTTTCTTTCTGAAAAAATACCCTAAGCTCAACTCGAAAGTAGGCATTTTATAAACCTGATCATATACGTGTTTCTCACCTACACTAGTTGCAGAAGTTGATATGGATTTAACCATTCTTGCATCTAAGTAAATCATAGGTGAAATATGATATTGCACACCAATCAAGTAATTGATATTTAATTTAGAAGCAAAA
>CAIWHF010000283.1 GCA_903912405.1 uncultured Bacteroidota bacterium
CTTACTCCTTATGATTTATAGCAATCTCAATGCTCAAGTATTTATCGACTATGATCGTATAGTTGAAAAAGACAAGAGCATCATTATGAAAGGAAGTTTCTCAATTAAAAATTTAAAAGAAGCAAATTATACTTGGTTTAAGACTAATTATGAAAAAGCAAAGTTGAGTGACGACAATATCAATATTTTAAAAGATCGACTTAACGATATTAGAATTATCATTTTTTTAGGTACTTGGTGTAGTGACACTCATGACCTTATACCCCCATTTATAAAATTATTAGATAAAATTGAATACCCAATTGAAAAACTTCAACTATATGGAGTGGACAGAAATAAAGAAACTAAAGGAATTGAGCATCGACTTTATCATATTGAAAAAGTGCCAACCATTATTTTGATGAGAGACAATAACGAAGTTGGAAGAATAACTGAGTATGTGGAGAAGAATATTCAAACCACATTAATGCAATTGCTACAAAAAATTTAAACTAGATACGCAATTGAGGTCAATCAAATTTCACACTATTTTACTTTATGGAATTACCTGAATACATGGTGGCAAGTTTTGGCAACAAAGGCTTACCAACAACAATAGCATTATCTGCAGCTGCCAAAAATCGAATAAATAAAAACAGATCTTATTTAGAAAAAAAAATAAGTACGGATGCAACATACTATGGTATCAATACAGGTTTTGGATCACTTTGTAATGTGCGCATAGCCAACAAAGATTTATCACAATTACAAGAAAACTTGGTGTGCTCCCACGCTTGTGGTATGGGAAATAAAGTACCTAAAGAACTAGTGAAATTGATGCTGCTATTAAAAATTCATGGCCTTAGTCAGGGTTATAGTGGCGTGCGATCAGAAATAGTTGAACAATTAGTTGCGTTTTATAATAACGATATAATCCCCGTTGTTTTTGAACAAGGATCACTAGGTGCATCCGGCGATTTAGCCCCATTAGCGCATTTATCTTTACCCTTATTTGGACAAGGTAAAGTTTATTACAACAATGAAATTGTAGATGCAAAACAAGCCTTGGCACAATGCAATCTAAAAGCTATACCACTTGCCGCAAAAGAAGGATTAGCATTATTGAATGGTACCCAATTTATGAGCAGTTTTGGCACCTACTCTATTTGGTTTGCGCAACGATTGCTAGAATGGGCAAATTGCATTGCTGCAATTTCAGCAGATGCATTTCTAGCTAAGAACGAACCTTTTCAGCCCTATATTCATAAAGTACGTCCGCACAAAGGACAAATGGAAACGGCAGTTCAAATGCTTTCCTTATTAGCCGGAAGCGAACTGCAACAACAATATAAAGAACAAGTACAAGATCCTTATTCTTTCCGTTGCATACCACAAGTACATGGTGCATCTAGCGATGTAATTGATCAGGTAGCAAAAGTTATGGAAATTGAAATTAATTCAGTAACCGATAATCCAATTATATTTGACGAGGAAGATGTTATTGTAAGTGGTGGAAATTTTCATGGACAACCATTAGCCCTTCAATTAGATTTTTTAGCCATTGCCATGGCAGAGTTGGCCAATATATCTGAAAGAAGAACCTATTTACTAATCAGTGGACAAAGAGGATTAGCTCCATTTTTAGCTCCAGAAGCAGGCCTTAATAGTGGCTTTATGATTGCACAATATACAGCTGCATCTATTGTTAGTCAAAACAAACAATATTGCACTCCGGCATCGGTAGATAGTATTGTGAGCAGTAACGGGCAAGAGGACCATGTAAGTATGGGAGCTAATGCTGCAACAAAATTATATAAAGTGCTAGAAAATGTTCAACGAGTATTAGCTATTGAACTTATAACAGCTGTTCAAGCCATTGAGCTTCGCAGACCACTAAAAAGTTCCGAAAAATTAGAGCGCATTATTGCTGCATTTAGAAAGGAAGTTAGCTTTATGCATACCGATCGTTTATTGCATAATGATCTAATAAAAGCAGAACAATTTTTAAATCAGTTGCCAAGTTCAATTCAATAGATAATGAGTAAGAATAGATATATAGTAATGCAAGCCTATGGGCAAGAACGTATTTTATACGAAAGCTTATTTGCCATGCTCAGCTATTATGCTATTCATAAAGAGAAATGTAAAGAAGTTACTTTTATAATTTATACCGATAAACCTACGTGGTACCCTGCGGCTATCAACGAATTTGTATCTGTAACTTTTATACTCCTTAATGCAGATAAAATTAAGGAATGGAGAGGTGCACAGTCTTTTGTGCATCGACTTAAAATAAAATTACTTGAAGACGTTTCTTTGCATTATCCTGGTAGTTTTTTATATATAGATACCGATACCGTATTTAAGAAGCATTGTGAAGATCTATTTACGGCAATTGAAGAAGGCGCTCTTGTTATGCATACTTTCGAAGGCATCATTGAATCCTCTAATCATCCTATCATTAATAAACTAGCTCGTTTTCTTGCTAAAGAAGATGAAGCCTTAGCTTACAAAAACAAGGCACTATACAATGCAGGAGTACTTGGGTTTAATAGTTCAAAAAGACCATTCATTCAGGAAGTATTGCATTTGACAGACGAATTGTATCCGCGTTTTGAAAAACATATCGTAGAACAATTTGCCTTTTCTTTTATATTTCAACAGCACTATTTAAAAATTGCTGCAAGCCACCTTGAGCACTATTGGAACATAAAAGAAATGGGCAGTATCATCACAAGTTTTTTTGATTACTATGGCAAAGACAATTGGGAGGTGCTCGCTATTAAATTAGCACAAATAGATTTATCTACTATTGCTCAAGAAAAAATAAGCTTCTATAATAATAGAAGCATTTGGGATAAAATGCTCAAAAAAGATTGGATTGCACCTTTGCCTAATTGGGAAAAACTAGACGCCCACCTATTTAACTGATGCTTTCTTCAAAAAAGCCAATAGCATAACTAAAGAAGCTATAAATAACAAGGCCACAGTTTGATGGGCTGTTGCCAAATATTCATAGACACCAAATACGCCCGCTTTTATAGTAGTGGCACTTAAAAGTGTTGTAATACCCAATGCAACTTGAAGACAAACAAACAGTAGTGGTAAATAATAGGTGTTTTTTAAAATATTATTTTTTTGTAGAACAAGTAGTTTTCTTGCCTTTATAAACCAACGAATAGTAAGTATAAGAATAATATAGGCCAAGGTACGATGTACAAACTGAATATTGATTTTATCATATACAAAATCAAAATTGCCAACAGATGTAGGAATATAATCACCATTAATGCTCGGCCATGTAGCGGCTACATTAGCACACTTCAAACCGGCAATAAAAGCACCAAACACTAATTGAATAAGCACTAATACAATCAATATAAAAGTAGCCTTCACTAAGGTTGATCCATTAGTAACATAGGCATCTTTAAAATAAGTAGTAATAGCAAACCATAGGGTGTAGAGACCTAAAACGGTTGCCATTACAAAATGAATAGCCAAGCGAATGTGACTCACATATATGTTATCAGCATCGATACCGCTTTTCACCATAATCCACCCAATAGCACCTTGTAAAAAACCAAGAATAAATAAAAAGACAAAAGGGGAAAGCTGCTCTTTTGAAAACTTCTTTTTAAGTAAGTAATAGCAAAACCCAAGTATAAAAACGAGCCCTAACAAGCGCGCCCATTCTCTATGCATCCATTCCCAAAAATAAATTTGTTTAAAATCGGCAAGCGTAAAATGTCTATTAACGAATTGAAACTGAGAAGTATGCGCTTGATATTTTTGAAAAGCCACAATCCAATCTTGGTTATTTAATGGGGGTAAGGCTCCCAAAATAGGTTGCCATTCAGTAATCGACAAGCCAGAACCTGTAAGGCGGGTGACCCCACCTAAAATTACCTGAATCAAGATCATAGCTACACCTATGAATAACCAAGTGCCAACGGCTTTATGAGAAGATGAAGACTGCACAAAAATGAATTTTAACAAAATTAGTAAAGAAATAGCCTATTAGTTTTGATTTCTCAAAAAAAATAATAGTTTTGTAGAGCAACGATTGAGATTCGACCTTAGCTATTGTTTGATTATCAGTAGTAAAAAAATCAACTTATTTTTTTTCTAACCAATACATCCATAAATTTTTAAATAACCTTTAAAAAAACAATCATGAGAAAAGCAGATGTAGTAAGCAATATTGCTGAAAAAACCGGGATTCCCAAAGTTGATATCTTAGTAACCCTAGAAACTTTTTTTAAAGAAGTTAAAACTTCGTTAATTGAAGGAGAGCCTGTATTTGTACGCGGTTTCGGTAGTTTCATACTAAAAAAACGAGCAGCAAAAATTGGTAGAAATATCAAGAAAAATATTGCTGTTGAAATTCCTGAACACCATATCCCTGCATTTAAGCCTGCTAAAGAATTTGTTCAAGAGGTGAAAATAGCTACCAAACCAAAAAGTTAAGGGTATAAGTATACCTATAACTGCCTAAGGTTTAGTATCTTTGCAGTCAATTTATTATAATTTTGAAAAACAATCAGTTCCTTTTTTTATTAGTTGCTATCGGCTTAATTGGTCTAATTTACTTTTTTGGATCCACCAAGCCTCCTCAAAATACAACTTCTAAAATGGCAGATCATGCCAATACAGAAGCTATATCTGCTGCTTTTCCCTTTGATTCTCTAAAAACGGTGTTTCTCAGTCAGATGAATACTAATAATTCAAGTGCCATTACAAGCCTTGAAAACCAACTCAAAAACACAACAACTGCTTTGCAATCAGGCGTTTATGATTCATTAATACGATTATGGAAAGCCGCAGATAAGCTAAATATGGCTGCCTATTACTTTAGTGAAAAAGCAAAGTTGGAAAATTCAGAAAAAAACCTCAATTTTGCAGGCCAATTACATTTGGACCTCATGCATGAAGCCCCTTACCAAGGACTTCAAATTTGGGAGGCTAAACAAGCAATTAGTTGTTTTGATCAGTCTTTACAAAGCAATCCAAATAATGATACGGTTAAAATGGCACTGGCAAGCTGTTTTATACAAGGGGTAGGAGAAACCATGAAGGGTGTTCAAGTCCTTTTAGGAATTGTAAAAGAGCATCCAGATCATGTACCTGCTAACATTTTGTTAGGCAAAATGGCCGTTCAATCTCAACAATTTGACAAAGCAATTGTCCGATTGGAACGATTAAAAACCATAGAACCTAAAAACACAGAAGTACTCTACTTTTTGGCAGAAGCGTATAAAGGGAAAGGAGAGAAAGAGAAAGCCATTGTTTTGTTTGAACAGTGTAAAAAATTAGTAAATAATCCTGCTTTTAGTAAGGATATAGATACATATATAAATTCATTTAAGTAACTTTTAAAACATTTAGTTATGCCGTGTGGTAAAAAAAGAAAAAGACATAAAATTGCAACTCACAAACGTAAAAA
>CAIWHF010000284.1 GCA_903912405.1 uncultured Bacteroidota bacterium
AGTCTTTATTAGTATTACCAGAATACGATACTAATATCTACTTAAGTGCAAGAAACTTGGCTTTCAACAAGACAGTTATTTTAAGTGATATCAATACGTACGATGTAACTAATTCAAACGTGTTAATTTTCACTGAAAGTGCTGCGAAGTTTTTCACTGAAGAACTTGAAACTGCTTAATTAAATAATTTTTCGTAACTCGAAATAGATAAAACATGAAACCCGCAGATGTATTAATACGACCTGTGATTACTGAGAAAGTTAACGCACAGATGGAGACTTCCGGTCGCTACACATTTGTTGTCGATAAGAGATCTAACAAATTAGAAATCAAAAAGGCAATTGAAGAATTTTACAATGTAAAAGTTGTAGACATCCACACGATGGTAGTACCAGGAAAAAATAAAACTCGCTTTACTAAATCGGGTTTATTAACTGGAACCAAGTCTTCTTATAAAAAAGCAACAATTACTTTAGCACAAGGGGATTCAATAGATTTATTCTCTTAATAATATAGATTAAAGAATTTTAAAATGGCATTACGTAAATATAACCCGGTTACAGCCGGAACACGTTGGAGAATCGGTAACGCATACGCGGAGATCACAACAAATGTACCAGAGAAAACCCTTTTAGAGTCAATTTCTGGAACAGGTGGTCGTAACGTGCAAGGTCGTAGATCTATGCGCTATATTGGTGGCGGTAACAAAAAAATGTACCGTATAATCGATTTTAAACGCAATAAATTTGATATCCCTGCAACGGTAAAATCAATTGAATATGATCCAAACCGTACCGCATTTATCGCTTTATTAGTGTATGCAGATGGTGAGAAACGTTATATTTTAGCGCCACAAGGTTTACAAGTAGGTGCAAAAGTAATAAGCGGTGCAGCAGTAGCACCAGAAATCGGAAATGCATTGTTGTTGAAAAATATGCCATTAGGTACTACGGTTCACAACATTGAAATGCAACCAGGTCAAGGTGGAGCGATCGCTCGTTCAGCTGGTACTTACGCACAATTATCAAATAAAGAAGAAAAATATGCAGTTCTTAAAATGCCTTCTGGTGAATTAAGAAAAGTATTAAGCTCTTGTATGGCTACTGTAGGAGCGATATCTAACAGCGACCATGCATTACAATCAATGGGTAAAGCAGGTAGAAATCGTTGGAAAGGTATCCGTCCAAGAACTAGAGGGGTAGCGATGAATCCAGTTGATCACCCGATGGGTGGTGGTGAAGGTAAATCCTCAGGAGGTCATCCACGTAGTCGTACGGGTAAATATGCTAAAGGGTTGAAAACTCGTAAGCAAAAAGGTTCGGATAAATTAATTATCCAACGCAAAAACGGTAAAAAATTATAATTAATTCTAATAGTGAAGTGATGGTCACTTCTACGATTAAAATAGCTTAAACTAATATGGCTCGTTCAATCAAAAAAGGTCCTTATGTAGATGCTAACCTTGAAGGTAAAGTACTAGCAATCAATGAGGGTAACAACAAAAAAGGTGTAATAAAAACATGGAGCAGACGTTCTACGATCACTCCAGACTTTGTAGGACATACTTTTGCTGTTCACAATGGTAACAAATTTATTCCTGTTTATGTAACAGAATTTATGGTAGGTCACAAATTAGGTGAATTTGCTCCTACTCGTAACTTTAAAGGACATAGCGGATCTAAATAATAATATTAATTAAAGGCCCCCTTAGGGCTGATTAAATAGAAACAAATACAATGGAAGCTGTAGCTCGTTTACGTAATTATCCTACTTCGCCACGCAAAATGCGTTTATTGGCTGATTTGATACGTGGCATGGAGGTTGAAAAAGCACTGAACACATTAAAATTCAGTACTAAACATCCCTCTGTACCGATGGAAAAACTTTTATTAAGTGCCATCTCAAACTGGAAAGTAAAAAATGAAGGTGCTGATATGGCCACTTCAAACCTATATGTAAAAACTATTTTTGTTGATGCAGGACGTACGTTAAAGCGTATGCGCCCAGCTCCCCAGGGTAGAGCATATAGAGTTCGCAAACGTAGTAACCATGTTACTCTTTTTGTTGACAGCAAATCAAACAATAATTAAAAAATTCAACTTTAATTTTAATATCGAATGGGTCAAAAAGCAAATCCAATAGGTAACAGATTAGGAATCATCCGCGGATGGGATTCTATGTGGTATGGTGAGAAGAAAGACTTTGGTCAAAAACTTATTGAAGATCATAAAATTCGTACGTACTTAAATGCACGTATCAACAAAGGCGGTATTTCTAAAATCGTTATTGAACGTACATTAGGAAAACTAATCATTACTATTCATACTTCAAAACCAGGTATCATTATTGGTAAAGGTGGTCAAGAAGTAGATCGTATTAAAGAAGAGTTGAAAAAACTTACGAGCAAAGATGATGTACAAATCAACATCATGGAAATTCGTCGCCCTGAGTTAGATGCAATGATTGTTGGTGAAACAATTGCTCGTCAAATCGAAGGTCGTGTGAGCTACAAACGTGCTGTGAAAATGGCAATTACTACAGCGATGAGAATGGGTGCAGAAGGAATTAAAGTTAAAGTTGGTGGTCGTATCGGTGGTGCTGAGATTGCTCGTTCAGAAGAGTTCAAACAAGGTCGTACCCCATTACATACTTTCCGTATGGATATCGATTATGCTTCTGTATATGCCTTAACAGTATACGGTAAAATTGGTATTAAAGTTTGGATTTGTAAAGGGGAGGTTTTAGGGAAAAGAGATTTAAATCCTAATTTCTCTACAGGTTCTGATCGTCGTGGTGCTGATGCTCGTCCAGAAGGAGCTCGCTCAAACGATAGAAGAGACAACCGTAAACCAGGTGGTGCTGGTGCCGGCAAACCAAAAGCAGGTGGTTCACGTAGTAGAGCATAATTTTTAACAAGAAGATTGAACTTATAAATTTTTGTAACCATGTTACAGCCAAAAAAGACAAAACACAGAAAGGCCCATAAAGGGAGAATAAAAGGAAACGCTCAAAGAGGTGCGATGATTTCTTTCGGATCTTTCGGATTGAAAGCATTAGAACCAATTTGGTTGACTAACCGTCAAATTGAAGCAGCTCGTCAAGCGCTTACGCGTCACATGAAACGTGAAGGTAATGTGTGGATTAGAGTATTCCCTGACAAACCAATTACTCGCAAACCTCAAGAGGTGCGTATGGGTAAAGGTAAAGGTAACCTTGAATTCTGGGCAGCTGTAGTAAAACCAGGTCTTATATTATTTGAAGCGGAAGGCGTTCCAATGCAAGTTGCAAAAGAAGCTTTTGAATTAGCGGCACAAAAATTACCAATTAAAACAAAATTTGTAGTTCGCAGAGATTACGTAGGAAATTAATAACAGATTTAGATAAACTCATTTATTATGGCAAACAAGAAAAAAACGAACCAAGAAGATTTACGTTCGTTAGATGAAAAAGTCCTTGCTGAGCGATTAGCAGAGTTGAAATTACAGTTGAAAAAATTGGAATTCAACCACGCTGTTAATCCAATTGAAAATCCACTTGTAATCAGAGCTACACGTCGCAACATTGCACGCATTAACACTGAACAACGTAGAAGAACATTAGGTTTCTAATATTAATAAGATGTCAACTATGACTGAAAGAAAAAGCAGAAAAACCCGTATAGGTATTGTAAGCAGCAGCAAAATGGAAAAAAGCATTAGCGTAGCTGTAGAACGTAAAGTTAAACATCCTATTTACGGAAAGTTCGTTAAAAAAACGACCAAATTTATGGCACATGATGAAAACAATTTAGCCGGATCAGGCGATATTGTTCGCATTATGGAAACCCGCCCTTTGAGCAAACTCAAACGCTGGCGCCTAGTAGAAATTATTGAAAAAGCTAAGTAACCTTTTTAAAGATGATACAACAAGAATCCAGGCTAAATGTAGCCGACAACAGTGGTGCAAAGGAAGTACTTTGTATTCGAGTGTTGGGAAATTCTGGACAACAGTATGCGGGTATAGGCGATAAAATCGTCGTATCTGTAAAAGCAGCGATCCCAGCAGGTGGTGTAAAGAAAGGAACTGTTTCAAAAGCAGTTATCGTTCGCACGAAAAATAAATTACGCCGCAAAGATGGTTCGTACATCAGTTTTGATGACAACGCTGTCGTATTGTTGAACAACTCAGACGACCCACGTGGTACTCGTATATTTGGACCAGTAGCTCGGGAACTACGAGACAAAGGTTATATGAAAATAGTTTCATTAGCACCTGAAGTATTATAAAAATAGTTGTACATTTGCACTCCGAATTTTCGGCAAACATGTTCAACACTAATTCATTGTAATTGTGAAAAAGAGATTTCAACCTAAGTTTAATATCAAAAAAGGCGATGACGTGGTAGTAATTGCAGGCGATAACAAAGATCGTTCTCAACCACGCAAGGTATTAGCGGTATACCCACAAGAAGGATTAATTCTTGTTGAAGGTGTAAATATCGTAACTAAACACCAAAAGCCAAGTGCTTCTAATCCACAAGGTGGAATTGTAAAAATAGAAGCTAAAATCAACATCTCAAATGTTTTATTATGGGATGCTAAAGCTAAATCTGGTGTACGTATCAAACGCGATCGTTCGGAAGGTAAAGTAATTCGTATATCCAAAAAATCAGGGGAGGTAATCAAATAATGAGTACACTAACTTACAAACCTCGTTTACATGCACATTATAAAGATGTAGTAGTGCCGGCTTTAATGAAAAAGTTCAACTATTCATCGATTATGCAATGTCCTCGTTTAGTTAAAATTTGTTTGAACCAAGGTGTAAAAGGTTCGGTTTCAGACAAAAAATTAATCGACGATGCGATCAAGGAAATGACTATGATTTCTGGTCAAAAAGCAGTAGCTACCTTATCTAAAAAAGATATCTCTAACTTCAAATTACGTAAAGCAATGCCAATTGGCTGCCGCGTAACGTTGAGAGGGGTGAATATGCTTGAGTTTTTAGATCGTATGGTATCTATCTCTTTACCCCGTGTTCGTGATTTCAAAGGTATCAATGATAAATCATTTGATGGTCGTGGTAACTTTACTATGGGCGTTAATGAGCAAATCATTTTCCCAGAGATCGATATCGATAAAGTAAATCGTATTAGCGGTATGGACATCACGTTCGTTACAACTGCTCGTACCAACGAAGAAGCATACGAATTATTGAAAGAAATGGGTATGCCATTCAAAAACGCTAAAAAAGAAACAAACTAAAATATAAACTAAGATTTGATGCGGTTTTCCGTGTCAAATCTTTCTTATTTAAATTATGGCAAAAGAATCAGTAAAAGCTCGTCAACGCAAACGCGAAAAAATGGTTGCTCAATATGCTGCTAAAAGAGAAGCATTAAAAGCAGCAGGTGACCTCGCTGGATTAGACAAATTACCTAAAAACGCCTCTCCGGTACGATTGAAAAATCGTTGCCAATTAACAGGTCGTCCTAAAGGTTATATGCGCTACTTCGGTATGTGTCGTAACATTTTCCGTGATATGGCGTTAGATGGCAAAATACCAGGTGTTCGTAAAGCAAGCTGGTAATGTAAACGTAGTCAGGTCAGTACCAACTGAAACCGACAGCAATTTTTTTACTCAATAACAATTTTAAAAATGGTAACAGATCCAATAGCAGATTTTTTAACTCGTATTCGTAACGCACAGATGGCGCGTCATCGTATTGTAGAAATTCCTGCGTCTAATGTTAAAAAACGTATGACCGAGATTCTTTATGAAAAGGGTTATATTTTAAAATACAAATTTGAAGCTGATAACAAACAAGGTGTTATCAAAATCGCATTGAAATATGATGCCGTATCGAAAGAGCCTGCTATCAAATCATTAGAGCGTATTAGCCGTCCAGGTTTACGTCAGTATGCTAAACCAAGCGAAATTCGTCGCGTTCAAAACGGTTTAGGTATTGCTATCGTTTCTACCTCAAAAGGTGTCATGTCTGATAAAGAAGCACGTGCACAAAATGTAGGTGGTGAAGTACTTTGCTCAATCTATTAATCGTATTATCGGTCTTAAGCTGTGCCTATAGTAGGCTGACAACCGAATCATTTTTATAAACACACATCTATGTCTCGTATAGGTAAAAAAATAATCTCTGCAGCTGGTGTTACCTTAAGCGTAAGCCCTGCCAACGAAATCACTGTTAAAGGCCCTAAAGGCGAATTGAAACAAGTGGTTGATCGTGATATCAAAGTGGAATTGGTAGGTGATGAAATTCACGTACTTCGACCAACAGATCAAATCCGTCACAAAGCATTACATGGTTTATATCGTTCTTTAGTAGCTAATATGGTTGCTGGAGTAACTACTGGTTTCCAACGCAACTTGGAATTAGTAGGGGTAGGTTATCGTGCTACGGTCACTGGCCAATTGATTGATATGGCTTTAGGATATTCTCATAATATTATTCTTGAATTACCAAAAGAAGTGAAAGCTACTGCAACTGCAGAAAAAGGACAAAATCCTAAGATCTTCTTAGAATCTATCGACAAACAACTTTTAGGACAAGTAGCGTCTAAAATTAGAAGCTTGCGTAAACCAGAGCCGTATAAAGGTAAAGGGGTACGTTACAGCGATGAAATTGTTCGCCGTAAAGCTGGTAAATCAGCAGGTAAATAGTTATTACCTCAAATTGTATTTTTTTAGTAGTACAATTTATACTAATTTTGCAACCCCGGTAGCCTACCTCTTGGTAGAGCCCGTAACAAAAAATAGAAATTATGACTTTAGATCAAAAAGTAATTCGTCGCCAAAAATTACGTTGGCGCATACGCAGAAAAGTAAGTGGCATTGCAAGCAAACCACGTCTTTCTGTATTTCGTAGCAACTGTGATATTTATGTTCAATTGATTGATGACGCTAATGGAGTAACTTTAGTAGCGGCTTCTTCAAGAGAAAAAGATATCGCAGCCATGAAAACTAATAAAGTTGAAAAAGCTTTAGCAGTTGGTAAAGCAGTTGCACAAAAAGCAAAAGCTGCTGGCATTGAAAACTGTGTTTTTGATCGTGGGGGTTATTTATTTCACGGTCGTGTAAAATCAGTAGCTGATGGTGCACGTGAAGGTGGTTTACAATTCTAATTTTTATTAACTTTTTTTTATTTTAAATATAATGGCGAAAACACAATTAAATCGCATTAAAGCTGGAGACCTTGAATTGCACGAGAAAGTCGTAGCAATCAACCGTGTTGTTAAAACAACCAAAGGTGGTCGTGCTTTTAGTTTCTCTGCTTTAGTAGTAGTAGGAAATGGAAACGGTGTAGTAGGGCATGGCTTAGGAAAAGCTAAAGAAGTGCAAGAAGCAATTACAAAAGGTATCGATGATGCTAAAAAGAACTTAATTAAAGTTCCGATTATGAATGGTACTATCCCTCATGATCAATTAGCAAAAGAAGGTGCTGCTAAAGTATATATCAAACCTGCTGCACATGGTACAGGTGTGATCGCGGGTGGTAGCATGCGTGCTGTTTTAGAAGCAGTAGGTATCACGGACGTTCTTTCTAAATCTCAAGGATCTGCAAACCCTCATAATGTGGTTAAAGCAACTGTAGTAGCGTTATCTAAATTACGTGAGCCTATCCAAGTAGCGAAAGATCGTAATATCAGTTTGAAAAAAGTATTTAACGGATAGTTTTATCCATTCACTTATTAAGAAATCATAGCGTCATGGCTAAAATTAAAGTAACACAAGTAAAAAGCGGTATAGATCGCTCGTTGCGTCAAAAACGCACATTGATTGCATTGGGCTTGAAAAAAGTTCATGGTCAAGTGGAAGTAGAAGCAACTCCTCAAATATTAGGTATGGTGAATAAAGTACACCATCTAGTAAAAGTGGAAAATTTATAATTTATTTTATCAACCAATTTGCGAGCGGTTACAAACATTCCGCGCAAGTTCAAAAAATGTAAGGTATGCAATTACACAACTTAAAACCAGCAGAAGGTTCGGTTAAAAAAACAAAAAGAATAGGTAGAGGAGAAGGAAGTGGTCATGGTGGAACATCTACAAGAGGTAACAAAGGTCAACAATCTCGTACAGGTTCTCAATCTAAAAGAGGTCACGAAGGTGGACAGATGCCTATTCAACGTAGAATGCCTAAAAGAGGTTTCAAAAACAATAATAGAGTAGAATTTAAAGTATTCAATTTAGGTCAATTAGATCATTTGATTGAAAAATATACCATCACTGAATTTACTTTAGATAACTTATATGTAAATGGTTTAATCAACCGTACCGATGTGGTTAAAATCTTAGGTGCTGGTGAAGTAAAATCTAAAATTCCATTCAAAATTAACGCCATCAGTGCAAAAGCAAAAGAAGCGCTTGAAGCAGCTGGATGCACAGTAGAATTACTATAATTTTTGTACTTTGAAAGACGCATTTGGAAAAGTGCGTCTTTTTTAGTTTATTCGCTTTTTATTTAGTTAAACTCCTATACCTGTGAAGAAATTTATCACAACTTTGAAAAATATTTGGGGCATCGATGAGCTCCGTAAACGTATTATTTTTACGCTTACATTAGTATTGATTTACCGCGTTGGTTGTTATATTACCTTACCGGGTATCAATCCAGTAAATCTTACTTTAAACAGTGGTAAAGAAGGGTTATTAGGCTTATTCAATATGTTTGCTGGTGGTGCATTTAGTCGTGCTTCTATCTTTGCATTAGGTGTTATGCCGTATATCTCTGCTTCTATCTTTATGCAATTGGCGGGTATCATTATCCCTCAAGTAGCAAAAATGCAAAAAGAAGAAAGTGGTCGTAGAACCATCAATCAATACACGCGTTATTTAACGGTTTTAGTTACTGCTTTCCAAGCAAGTGCTTATATCGCTTATTTAAGAACACAATCTGCAGCAGCAATCGCTCCTGAGTTTGGTGGATTATTATTCTCTATGTCTACCATCATCGTGTTAACGGCTGGTACTTTATTTGTTATGTGGTTGGGTGAGAAAATTACCGATAAAGGTATTGGTAATGGTACTTCTTTAATCATCATGGTGGGTATCTTAGCGCGTCTTCCAGAATCATTGTTATACGAATTTACGTCTAAAAATACTGGTGCTGGTGTAGGTGGAATGTTAGTCTTCTTAATCGAAATGGCTATGTTCATCGCGGTTATTGTTGGTTTGATTTTATTAACACAAGGTACCCGTCGTATTCCTTTAAATTATGCTCGTAAAATTGTTGGTGGTACTAAAGATGTAAGCAGCTCAAGAGATTTCATTCCTTTGAAAGTAAACTCTTCTGGTGTTATGCCTATCATCTTTGCGCAAGCAATCATGTTCATCCCAGCTACTATTTTAGGATTTACAAACAACGAAAGTGCTCAAGGTATTATTCGTGCTTTATCAGATCATACTTCATTATGGTATAATGTAGCGTATGCTGTTTTAGTAATCGGATTCACGTATTTCTATACGGCTTTAATTTTCAATCCAACTGAAATTGCAGATAACTTAAAACGTAATAATAGTTTTGTACCTGGTGTAAAACCTGGAGAGGACACTGCTAATTATATCGCTACCATTATGGATCGCATTACCTTACCAGGTGCTGTGTTCTTAGCAGTAGCTGGTATCTTACCTGGTATTGCTTCCTTATTGCATGTAACAAGCGGATTTGCTTCTTTCTACGGTGGTACCTCAATGCTTATTGGTGTAGGCGTTATCTTAGATACCTTACAACAAATAGAAAGCCATTTATTAATGCGTCAGTATGATGGATTAATGAAAACAGGTAGAATTACTGGCCGTCAAGCCGCAACAACTGTATAATATAGATTAGATGATACATATTCGTACTAACGAAGAAATTGAATTAATTAGAAAAAGCGCCTTAATGGTTAGTGCCACCTTAACAGAGGTGGCAAAATTTTTAAAGGAAGGTATTACTACTGCTTCTATCGATGCAATGGCCGAACAATTCATTCGCGATCATGGTGGCGTTCCTTCTTTTAAAGGGTATGGTGGCTTTCCGGCATCGTTATGCATTTCGGTAAACGAAGTAGTTGTGCACGGTTTTCCTAGCGATTATGTGCTTAAAGATGGCGATATTATTTCGGTAGACTGTGGCGTGTATATGAACGGCTATCATGGCGATAGCGCCTATACTTTTGCCATTGGTAAGGTAGCTCCCGAAACTTTAAAATTATTACAAGTTACCAAGCAATCTCTTTACAAAGGAATTGCGGAAGCAAAAGAAAATAACCGAGTAGGGGATATCTCTTTTGCTATTGAAAATTATACGCATAAAGAACATGGCTATGGGGTAGTTAGAGAACTCGTAGGCCATGGTGTTGGCAAGAATTTACACGAAGACCCACAAGTGCCTAATTATGGCCGCAGAGGCGATGGTAAGCGCTTAAAAGAGGGTATTGTTATTGCTATTGAACCCATGATTAATCTTGGTCGCAAAGAAGTAGTGACTTTAGAAGACGGATGGACCGTTGTTACCATCGACCGAAAAATGTCGGCACATTTTGAGCATACCGTTGCGGTAAGAAAAAATAGTGGCGAGCATTTATCTACCTTCGAAGGCATTGAAGCTGCTGAAAAAGCAAATCCGGCATTGACGATTGGTTAAGGTTAGAGGGTAGTGGTTAGAGGTTAGAAGTTTAGGTTGAGTGCTTTGTAGTAAAAAACGAGCAAC
>CAIWHF010000285.1 GCA_903912405.1 uncultured Bacteroidota bacterium
AAAAAAATTTTAAAACCAATTCCTTCAATTACACATACACACAATTCCATGAAAAGTAAAGGAATATTGGTGCTATTATAAAGTAGTGTAATTAATGGCCAGGTTAATAAATTCAGGATGATGCCTATTATTAAAACTTTGCCCTGTTGCCACTTATAAGAAAGCAATACAATGGGTAATTCGAACAGTAAGGTTAGTAGAAAATATTTAAATATGGCCATTATACAGATGGGGTAGTATTGTTGATGTCTTTTTTTCTTTTATAGCGTATAAACAACAAAACCAAACATACAATAGCTAATAGGCTTAATCCAACCAGTAGTTTATTCATGCCGTTTGTAGAATCATTACCATCAATATCCGTACTATTTAAATTCTCAGTAGTTGAATGAGAGCCCTTATTTAATTGCTTTGAAAATTGAAGTTTGTTATTCTTGATTCCAGTAAAAGTAATCTCCATATCCTCGGCATCAATTAGAACTGTATCGGTAGAAACTTTATTAGAATTGCTTAAGTCGGTTATAAATCGAGCGCCAATATTAAGATTCATTGGTAAGTCTATCCATAAACCACCAACAGCTGCTACAGCACCACTTTTAAATATATCTTGAGAACCTTTCAACAGACTGTCTTTATCTTTAATATTTACTATGCCGCTAAATTGTGGTCCCATTTGCAACCAAACATTTGGTATCAACTTAATTTGCAATAAAATAGGAAAGTTGATATAATTAACATTGATTGTTTTATTGGCGGTTGCGGCATTAAAAGAGTTTTTGTAAATATTCCATAGGTTGCTTGCAGTTATAATACTACTATCTGTACTGTAACTTGTTTGGCTAAAATAGGCCTCGCCATGCAATCCTATTTTTTTAAGTTTGATACTTATAAAAGCCCCGCCGTGCCAATTTGTTTTTAATTCGTTTTTCCAAACACCACCATCTACATTATTTAAATTCAAACCGGTTTTCAATCCTATTTGGATTTGCATAGCTGGTTCTGATTGGGCTAAAGAAATACTTGCCCAGAATACTAAAATGGAAATACTGCTTATAATTTTTTTCATAGTAATTGATTTTGGCTATTATAAAGGTACTAATTATTAATTTGCAATATATTAAACAATGGATTTACTATTTGAGAAGCCTCAATAAGATTTTTTATTAAATCTGGATTGCTTCCATAAAAATCTAGAAAATTACAATAGCGTTCTTGTAATTGATTGTCTGGGAAAAGCTCCGCTTTTAATTGTGCAACTTGATTTTGGTAAGTTTGGAGCTTTCTTTTTTCTGCACGAAGCATTTTTTGCTGTAGTCGTTCGACCTGCTTATCAATCTTAGTTTTAGTTGCTGCTGCAGCGTCTTTTAATGTCGGGTCTATTGCTTGTGCTTTCTGTGCTATTGCATCTAAAAGGATTTGCATGTTTTGCCTTTCTTCTTTTAAGAAATGCTGTTCATCAATCCCTTGTTGCTTTAATTTATTTGTTACAAGAGTGTCTATGGAATTAAAAAGGCTTTCTTCGGTTAACCCCAACTGTTCTAGTTTTTTTTGTTGACGCGTGTTGATTAGTAAGTAACTTTGTCTTAAAAGTAAAGGAGGGTAAAAGATGTTATGTGAATTGAAGATTGGTTTTAATTGCAACCAATATGCAATTTCTGCACCGCCTCCAATAAATGCTATATTTGGTAGCCAAGTTTCTTGTAAAAGTCCACGCGTAATGACATTCGTACTAAAGCGTTCAGGGAAAGTATGCAACTCTTTTAAAATCTGCTCTTGAGAAAAAGTTAAACTAGTATTTACAATCGAATACTGATCGTTGTTCCATTCAATCCGATTTCGGCCATTTTCATTTAAATAAAATAAATTGATGGGTCTAGGATTTGCTTGAGTAGGGTAGTATGCATTGATTTTATTGGATTGCTCTTGACATAAGCCAAAAGACTTTCTTTCCAAAAGTTCGTTCTCAAATAGAGGAATCATTTTTTCTTTTACCAATCGGTCATCCGGATTGAAAACCAATAATCCATATTCGCCAAATAAAGAATGAACCAACGATTGTGTTGCATTACTTATATTGGATTCTTCTGTGTAAGCTTTTGTAATGATGTCTTTTAATTGATCTGTATGAGCATTGCTCGGGCCAATGAATGAGCATATTTTTTTTAAGAGATCAGTTAAGTGTTTTGTCTCTGCGCTCCCAAATGCACCCTTAAGTTCTGGGTAGTCCCAAGTAAATGTTTGTTGGTTGAAATTGAAATGGGCTAATTCATCCCAATCGTTATCCTCCGATCCCATATAATAAACTGGTATAAATTTCTTTTGAGGATAGCGTTTGTTTAAATGATTAGCTAAGGCAATTGTATGAGCAATTTTGTATAAGAAATAAATGGGTCCGGTTAGTAAATTGGGTTGATGTGCTGTGCAAACGGTATACGTTTGTTCGTTTTGTAGTATATCAATTTGCTGCTGAATGGCATCGAGCCCATAAGCACTATACTGTTGTTTTAAAACACTAACTAAAGTAGTTCTGTCTATTGAAAAATTATTTCTTACTGCAATAGCTTGATCGATACCATCTAAAGAGGGCTCGAAGGCTTGCCAATCAGAAAATATAGGAAGTTTAGCAATATAATCTATGGCTAATTTTGAAAAGGAGTGTGTACTAGAATAATCAATATGTTTTATTGGTTTGATCACGCTGTAATTATTTTTATAAAGATACTATTTCTCCCTTGCTCCTCCTTGTTTTAATCAATTCTTCTTTAACTTTATCTATATTTTAAGTTATGGATAACAGCTACGTTAGTATTAAAAATTGGTCTGATGAAGATCGCCCTCGAGAAAAATTGTTAAATAAAGGGATAGCCTATTTAAGTGATGCCGAATTACTTACTATCCTTATTGGAACGGGCACAAAAAATAAATCAGCTTTAGATTTAGCAAATGAGATTATCAAATTAGTAAAAGGCAATTTACATGAGTTGGGTCGCTTAAGCGTAAAACAGCTCATGCAAATAAAAGGAATAGGATTAGCTAAAGCAATTACCATAGCAGCAGCCCTTGAGATGGGAAGGCGCAGGCAATTATCAGAAGCGCTTATAAAACCACAATTAATGAATAGCAGGCATTGTTTTGAAGTGTTGCAACCATTGATGGGTGATTTGTTGCAAGAAGCTTTTTATGTGCTTTTTTTGAATCATAATAACCGATTGATGCATGCAAAGAAAATTAGCAATGGAAGCAGTACAGCAACGGTTGTAGATGTTAAGTTAATTTTAAAAGAAGCACTTGATGCTAATGCGAATACCTTGGTGATAAGCCATAATCACCCTTCGGGTAATTTGCAGCCTAGTGAAGCCGATAAGGTATTGACCAATAAAATAAAAGAAGCGGCTGCTTTATTGGAAATGCGTTTGGTGGATCATATCATTATAGCGGGTACTTCCTATTTTAGTTTTGCAGACGAAGGCTTGCTTTAATATTGGCCTGTAGAGAGCATAACCAATGTGCAAGCATGCAAGCAAGTGATATTATGTGCAGCAGCTAGTTGTTCTAATGCAGGGTTTTCGGTGCCCGGATTAAAGATGATACGATTGGGATTAGCGGCAATAATCACATCTTTAAATAGTTCTTGTAAACTAGGGTTCATATATAAGGTTATGGTATCTATATCGCTCAATTGCGGAATGTTTTTCAAGATAGGCGTATCTTCTATAAACCCTTCTCTATTGCCAATGGCAATGACTTCATGATGGTGTGCAACCAATAATCTTACAGCTTTATTGGAATAGCGTTCGGTATTTTCACTGGCTCCTAAAACCATCGTTTTTTTTGATTTCATTCGAATGTGTATATTTGTAAAGTTACAATAATGCGAAACAAAATAGTACATACCGTTTTTAGTGCTGCCTTGGCATTGCTATTGATGATTTCTTCAGTTGCTCCTGAGTGGATCCATCAATTTTCAGGCCACCAAGACACGCAACACACTAATGAAATAGGTTTCCAATTTGAAAGCCAACATCATCACTGTGCTTTTTTAACGTTTGTACCCAGTGTTTTTATAAAAGTTGCTGCAATTTATATACCCTATATAAGCGATTATATAACAGTTAATTACCAAAGATATTCGAGTCAAGAGTATAATCGAATATTATTCCATGCTGGTTTATTAAGAGGCCCCCCAAGTAGCATATAATTAATTCCATTTATGACTACTAAATTTATTTTATGAAACAAATATTTTCGATTTGTTTCCTTGTGCTTTTTATATGCACCGTGAAACAAGGCTTTGCACAAACCCTAACTATTAGCGGAACAGTGCTTAATCATAATAAAAAACCAATAGGCCATTCAATAGTATTGCTCAACCCATTAAATAAAGTTGCAGCAACAGATGCAAATGGTCATTTTTCCTTTTTAAATCTCTCAAGCGGTACTTACGCTATAAAAGTTATGAATGAGAATTTCCCTACTATAACGTACAAGGATTTTGTATTAGTAAAGGATACCGTTTTTCGAGTTGTGTTAGAAGATAACATCATTGAACATCAAGAAATTATTGTAACGGGAACAAGCATTGCAACGGAACGAAGAATGTCACCAACGCCTATTCATGCTATAGGTTTGAAAGCTATGTTGGAACAAAGTAGCCTAAATATAATTGATGCCATTTCAAAAGTGCCGGGCGTTAATCAAGTAACAACCGGACCGTCGATTTCAAAGCCAATTATTAGAGGATTAGGGTATAATCGCATAGTTACTTTGCAAGATGGTGTTCGACAAGAAGGTCAGCAATGGGGTGATGAACATGGTATTGAAATTGATGAATATCATGTGCAAAGAGTAGAAGTACTAAAGATGCCGTCTTCTTTATCTTATGGGTCTGATGCATTGGGAGGTGTAATTAATATTTTAACCGAACCAACTCAATCGAAAGAAGGTAATAGTGGAACACTGCTTACGAATATGCAAACCAATAATGGTTTGTTTTCAACGCATGCTAATATCGATTTTGCAAGAAAAGCTTTACGTACAGGCTTTTATATTACGTCGAAGTCTGCACACGATTACAAAAATGCATTTGATGGGTATGTATGTAATAGTAGGTTTGAGAATTTTAATTTTGGAGGCCATCTTGGCATTGAAAAAAAATGGGGTTCCTCCAAACTGTACTTTAGTTCATTTACACAAACACTAGGACTAGTAGAAGGGGAGCGCGACAAACAGACAGGAGCTTTTATATATCCTGCTGTAGTTAATGGGCAAGATTCGTTTTTAACCTATGATAAAGCGCAGCATAAAGAGTATTCTTTTTTAGTGCCGAAGCAAATAATCATGCACAAAAAAATATCTTGGAATAATCAAATTGAATTACCCAATAGCGCGAAAATTAATGCTATTATAGCTTACCAAAATAATCAACGAAAAGAATATGCTGTTGCTTATGCACCTGATCAAGCAGATCTTCATCTAACACTGCATACACTTACATCAACCCTATCTTATTTATTGCCTACCTATAAAGATTGGAATTTAAGTTTTGGTTGGAACGCCATGTATCAAAAAAATATAATTCAAGGTGATGATTTTTTGATTCCCAATTATACCATATTAGATAATGGTGTCTATACTATGTTTCAAAGAAAAAAGGATAGGTTTTTTGTTAGTGGAGGTATCCGATATGATACTAGAATTTTTAAAACAGAAGCTTTATGGCTAGATACAAATTTTACTATAGCTAATAATTTTGAAGATAGATTTTTCAAGCAGTTTAAAGAAGATCAATTGCGTTTTAGTAGCGTTACGGGGAGTATAGGAATGAGCTATAGGTTAACTAATGTTTTGTATGGGAAAATTAATTTTGCTAATGCCTTTAGATCTCCTAATATAGCCGAATTGTCTGCTAATGGGGTACACGAAGGTACCATTCGTTATGAATATGGTAGTGTAAATTTGAAACCAGAAAATGCTACGCAATTAGATTTTGGCGTTGATTTCAAATCGAAACACATCAATATACAAGCAAGTGTTTTTACTAATCGAATACAGAATTTTATTTACTTAAGCAAATTGTTAACTTCTTCTGGTGCAGATTCTATTCCTGTTTTGCGCAATGAAAATGAGTTTACAGCCTATCAACACACTCAAAATTTAGCTCATTTATACGGCGCAGAATTTTATGTTGATGTCCATCCGCATCCTATCGATCAATTACATTTCGAACTCACTACTTCTTATGTAAGAGCTATTGGGAAAACAGATAATGGTACTAATTTTGACCTTCCACAAATTCCTCCATTTAGGTCTCTTATTGCAACTAAATATGAATGGAAGCATTTAACTAAAAAAAAGCTGACCGCATATTTTAAAGCAGAACTCGATTATAATAGTCAACAGAATAATTATTTGAAATTAAATAACTCAGAGTCAGCAACGCCTTCCTATACTGTATTCAACTTGTATGCAGGAATAGATTTATTTGAGCATACCAGCAAATTGCTCCTTGCAGCGAATAACATTTTCGACATTGCCTATCAATCTAATATGAATAGATTGAAATATGCTGCTCAAAATGTAGTTAGCGGAAGAAATGGTGTTTTTAATATGGGAAGAAATATTAGTTTTACTTTTGTTTATAATTTTTAATATATGCCAACAATACTTTGGGTAGAAACCTCTGCTGAAGCCCCATTATTTTTAGATACCTTCGCATTACAACCTTGTAAGGTGATTGATAAAGGAAGTCAAGTTGAAACCGCTACTGGGATTCGTACTTATGAAAAAACGTTGATTGGATTTGAAGTAAGTAAGGCAGACTTTACTGAAATTGAAAAGCAAATTACAGAGGCTATTTCATTTTTTAATGACCATGCTGTTGCGTTTGCATCCTTATTTTCTAAAGACAGTGTATCTGCTAGAATCGACTTTGGATTTTACACCACTTTTGTTGATCAGAAAATTTTGGTGCAACATGATCATTTCCCTAGTGCTTTATTATTGCACCTTGGCCAACTTAATATTGATTTAGATTTATCTCAATTTTGGTATGGTGGTCAGCAAGATTTAGCATCTATTTAGTTGCTACTGCATTTATGGCTATCCAAGCCATCATGCCCATCCCAATTTCTAGTGCTTGTTCGTCTATATCGAAATGGTCGTTATGAACAGGTGCTAGAAATTTTTCATTATTAGTATTGGTGCCTATTCTAAAAAAGCACCCTGGCATATGTTGCGTATAAAAACTAAAGTCTTCTCCGGCCATTCGTTTGTCTAATGCTACCACATTTTCAATTCCCATATAATCACTAGCCCAATTTCTAGCTTGCTCTGTAATTATAGGGTCGTTAAATAAAGATGGGTAGCCTTTTGGAATTTCAATTGTCGCTGTTGCGCCATTTGCATCGCAAATTGCATTTGTGATTTTATGAATCCATTTATGAGCTTCAGTACGCCATGCTTCATCCATAGTTCGGAAAGTGCCTAATATAGTTACCTTGTCTGGAATAACATTGGTAGCAAAACCACCTTCTATTTTTCCAAAGCTTAAAACTGAAGGTATTAATGGATTGCCTTTGCGAGATATAATTTGTTGTAAAGAAACTATTACCTGAGCTGCAATGGCTATTGGGTCAATCGTTTGATGCGGCAAAGCTGCATGTCCGCCCTTACCATGAATAGTGATGTAGATTTCATCGGCACTAGCCATGTATTGTCCTGATCTAAATCCAACTTTCCCCACGGGTAAATGTGGGTATACATGCAATGCATAAATGGATTTAGGTTTGGGGTTTTCTAATGCATGATCAGCAATCATTAAGCTAGCTCCACCAGGATGTTTTTCTTCACCAGGCTGAAATAATAATTTAATGGTGCCTTCCCAATTGTCTTTAGTTGCTTGAAGAATTTTTGCTGCGCCTAATAGACATGCGCTATGCACATCGTGGCCACAAGCATGCATAACCCCCCTGTTTTTAGAGGCATAATTACAATCGTTTGCTTCTAGGATCGGAAGGGCGTCCATATCCGCTCTTAAAGCTATACAGTTATGTTCTGGGTTCTTGCCTTTTATTAAAGCAACAATACCCGTGCCCGCTATACCTGTTTTATGTTCAATGCCAAATTCATTGAGTTTATTGGATATAAACTTTGCGGTTTCAAATTCTTGAAAAGATAATTCGGGATGGGCATGTATATGATGCCTAATAGCTTGTATTTCTGAAAAAAATTGTTGGGCTAATTGTTTGATTGTTGTTTGCATACATCCCTTTATTAAGTACTAAGTTAGTATTAATTTTTAGATTCTTCAATGATTTGTAGGCTAGCAGAACAGCCAATTCTATTGGCACCTGCTGCTATCAATTCTTTTGCAAAGGCAAAGTTGCGTATGCCACCAGATGCTTTTATTTGAATGGAAGCAGGGAGGCAGCTTTTTATGGTTATAATATCTTCGATGCTAGCGCCTTTAGATGCATATCCGGTTGAGGTTTTTATAAAATCAACATTCAGTGCTGCATATATTTTACAGCAATCAATCATCTCTTCGTTGGTTAATTCGCCGCTTTCAATAATGATTTTAACGATGCATTGGTGTTGGTGTGCCAACTCAATGATGGCTTGTGCCTCATCTCTAAGGAAGTTCCATTGCTTATTTTTAACGGCACAAATATTGTGCACCACATCTAGTTCTTTGGCTCCATGCGCAATGGCTTCTTGTACTTCAATTAATTTTGAGGCAGTGCTATTATATCCGAACGGGAATCCAATAACAGAAGCAATGATAACATTAGCATTTGCTAAGCTTTCTTTTGCAAGTGCAATATAATTGCCGCTAACGCATACTGCTTTTATATTATAGCGTATCGCTTCCTTGCATAGCTGAATAATGTCTTCCGACTTCGCTGTTGGTTTCAACAAGGTGTGGTCTATGTAGGAAGCTATGGGTAGCATTATAAGTTTTTTATTAGTTCTTCTGCAAATTCATTTGTTTTTAAAAGTGTAGCGTCATGCATAAGATTATAAAAGTCTATGGTTACACGCTTTCTTTTAATAGTAGTTTTCAAGCTTTCTACGATGGCGTCTGCTGCTTCGTTCCAGCCCATATATTCCAACATCATTACGCCACTTAATAACAATGAAGAAGGGTTCATGGTGTTGGTATTTGCAAATCGAGGCGCCGTGCCATGAGTAGCTTCAAATACCGCATGACCTGTTGTGTAATTGATATTACCACCTGGTGCAATACCAATACCGCCAACTGCAGCAGCTAATGCATCGGAAATGTAGTCACCATTCAAATTCAAAGTAGCGATTACACTAAAATCTTTTGGTGCTAATAAAATTTGTTGTAAGAAATTATCCGCAATACAATCATTGATAATGATTTTACCTTCAACGCTTGCTTTCTTAAGCGCATTATTTGCAGCTTCTTCATTTTGTGCAGCTTTTATTGCTTCCCATTCCATCCAAGTAAATACTTGTTCGCCAAATGCTTCTTTAGCAATTTCATAACCCCAATTTTTAAATCCACCTTCCGTAAATTTCATAATATTACCTTTGTGTACCAAGGTTACACTAGGTTTCTTTTGTTCTATAGCATATTGAATTGCTGCTTTAATGAGTCGTTGAGAACCTTCTTTTGAAACCGGTTTAATGCCTAGTGCCGTACTTTCTGGGAATCGAATTTGCTTGTCAACACCTAATTCTGTTTTGAGAAAGTGCATTAGTTTTTGTACTACTTCACTGCCCATTTTAAATTCAATACCGGCATAGATATCCTCGGTGTTTTCTCTAAAGATGGTCATGTTTACATCTTCTGGATGATACACTGGAGAAGGAACTCCTTTAAACCAATTCACTGGTCGTAAGCATACATATAAATCTAATTCTTGTCTTAGCGCTACATTTAAAGAGCGAATGCCACCACCAACAGGTGTAGTTAGTGGACCTTTAATAGAGACTAAATATTCTTTTGCTATATCAAGCGTAGCTGCAGGAAGCCACTCTCCCGTTTTATTAAAAGCTTTTTCGCCTGCCAACATTTCTTTCCACTCTATTTTGCGCTCGCCTTTATACAATTTTTCAACAGCAGCGTCTAATACTTTTCTACTTGCACTCCAAACATCGGGACCAATACCATCACCTTCAATAAACGGAATTATGGGCTGATTGGGAACTTGTAACTTGCCATTAGCGCCCATGGTAATTTTATTCATATTTATCTAAATTTAAAATTTTTGCAAATTTAGAATAAATTGACCTTAATAGCACATTAAAATAAAGGATATTAGCTGATTTTCATTATTTCTTTGCAATGGTAAAACCAAATGTAGTGCCAATGCCAATTTTACTTCTTACGGTCACATTTTGTCCATGCGCTTCAATAATGTGTTTAACGATGGCTAAGCCAAGTCCGGTGCCGCCAATAGATCGGTTTCGGCTCTTGTCGGCTCTGTAAAAGCGTTCAAAAATTCTTGGTAGATGCTCTTCGGGTATGCCGGGGCCATTGTCGGTAACTTCAACAAGGATAGTTTTTTTATCTAATGCATACCACCCTATGGTAACTAGGCCATTTTCTGAGCCATATTTAATGGCGTTTTCAATCAGGTTAATCAGTACTTGTTTATATTTATTTTTATCGCCATCAACCAATACGTCTGTTTTGGTGTCGGTATTTATTTCTAAGCGTATGTTTTTTTCTTTTGCTTTTAAACGAATTTCTTCAAAAACTTCCAGCACTATTTCTTGCAATTGAAAATGTTCTATAACCAATGGTATGCTGCCAGATTCTAATTTTGAAATTTCGTGTAAATCATTCACGAGATGCACCAAACGTTCAACGCTATTAGCTGCATTCTGTAAGAATTTACGGTTTACTTGAGGGTCTTCCAGCGCACCATTTAATAGCGTGTCTATATAACCTTGAATATTGAAAATGGGGGTTCTAACTTCATGCGTTAGATTCATTAAAAACTCTTTTCTAAATTGCTCGTTTTTACGAAGTAATTCTATTTCGTCTTTTTTTTCTACAGCCCAAAGCTCTACGTCTGATTTAACTTCTTCTATTGTTTTTTGTGGTAGTAAATGCTCATTGAAATATTGTTCTCTTTTGCTCGATTTAGTTTGGTTGATGAGCTTATAGATTAGCTTGATTTTTTTAGCAATGTAATTTTCAATAATGGCACTAACAACAAAGTAGCCTATAAAGCCAGAAATGGCTAATATTATGATTGCATTTAAGAAAGGAATTTCAAAAAATAGACAGCATATCGCTATTACGATACTTGATATGAGAACTGAAAAAAAACTTAATTGACTGGTTGAATAGTCTTTTTTATCAAAAAAATCCATTCTTAAAGGTACTAGATTTATTCTGGAACTTGAAATTTATATCCAACGCCTTTAACGGTGCTGATTAGATCGATTCCTATTTTTTGTCGTATTTTTCTAACATGTACATCAATGGTTCGGTCACCAACGATGACATCGGTACCCCAAACTTTTTGTAAAATTTCATTGCGTAAGAATACTCGACTAGGCTTAGAAGCCAATAAACTAAGTAACTCAAATTCTTTTTTGGCTAAAATAATTTGTTCTCCTTTATATTTTACGGTAAACTGACTTCTGTTAATTTCTAAATCACCAAATTCTTGTTTCTCATCAACTTTTTCTTTGCTATTTCTTCTCAATCCACTGTTTATTCTAGTGAGCAGCAATTCCATTTTAATAGGCTTAGCAATATAGTCATCTGCACCTAAGTTAAGGCCATCAATTTCTGATTTTTCATCAGAAAGTGCGGTTAAAAATATAATGATGGTATTGGCAAATTGAGGCTTCAGTTTTAATTCTTTTAATGTTTGTATGCCATCTTTGTTAGGCATCATTACATCTAATAGAATTAAATTGGGTTTGAAGTAAAGCGCTTTTGCAATGGCTTCATTCCCATCAGATGCGGTTTCTACTTCAAATCCTTTACTACGAAGGGTGTAGCTGATAAATTCCACGATATCTTGTTCG
>CAIWHF010000286.1 GCA_903912405.1 uncultured Bacteroidota bacterium
AACCTCAGCAGGCAATTCACTCATTTCTGCAATACCACCTGCATTATCAGCAATCGGACCGAAAGCGTCAATTGCTAATTGCATAGCCGTTGTTGCCATCATACCAGCAGCAGCAATAGCCACACCATATAAACCAGCAAAATAATAAGAGCCAAAGATACCAGCTGCTAAAACGATCATCGGTAAGAAAGTTGATTCCATACCAATAGCTAATCCACCAATGATATTTGTAGCATGGCCGGTAGCTGATTGTTTTACTATACTCATAACTGGACGTTTGCCCATAGCTGTATAATATTCTGTAATAATACTCATTAATGTACCTACTGTTAAACCTACTAAAATAGCATAGAATACATCCATATTAGTGAAGTCAAATCCACGTAAGCTCATAGATGATGGTAAAATTTCTGTTGACAAGAAATAACAAGCAATAGCGGTTAATAAAATAGAACCATAGTTACCCATATTCAATGCATTCTGAACTTTTACCGTGCTTAAACCAGCGCTTTCAGAAATACGAACGAAGAAGGTACCAATAATAGATAAAATGATACCTACGCCAGCAATTAACATTGGCAATAAGATTGGTGCTAAACCGCCAAATGCATCACCTGCACTCGTTGTTTCTCTACCCAATACCATGGTTGCTAATACTGTCGCTACATAAGAACCAAATAAATCGGCACCCATCCCAGCTACGTCTCCCACATTGTCACCTACGTTATCTGCAATGGTTGCAGGGTTGCGCGGATCATCTTCTGGGATACCAGCTTCTACTTTACCTACTAAATCTGCTCCAACGTCTGCCGCTTTAGTATAAATACCTCCGCCAACACGAGCAAATAGTGCAATAGATTCAGCACCTAAAGAAAAACCAGTAAGTACTTCAATAGCACGTTGCATTTCTTCGCTATCTACACTCGCATCTGCTGCGAAATACAATTTTAATACAATAAATAAACTACCTAAACCTAATACCGCTAATCCGGCAACACCCATTCCCATTACAGAACCACCTGTAAAAGATACTTTTAAGGCTTTGCTTAAACTTGTTTTAGCAGCTTCTGCTGTACGCACGTTACTTTTTGTTGCAATACGCATACCTAAGTAACCTGCTAATGCACTAAAGAATGAGCCTATAACAAACGCAACAGCTATAGACCAATGGCTTTTAGCATCGCTATAACCCATAATGCCTAATAATAATGCAGCAATCACTACGAAATAGCTCATTACTTTGTATTCTGCTTTCAAGAAGGCCATAGCCCCTTCAGCAATATACCCTGCAATTTCTTTCATGCGGTCGTTGCCAGCACTTTGTTTGCTTACCCAAGCACTTTTTATAGCCGTAAATAATAAAGCTACTAAACCAAATGCCGGAACTAAATAGAATAATTTATCCATTTTCTCTCGTTTAAAAATTAATTAAATGACCGCAAATATACTTTATATGTTGCCAATTTGCAATAAACTCCCACATTATTTCCTGATTTTTTAGTGTGAACAGGTGTTTATAAGTTTATTTTAATCTATTTTAAAGGATACCGCTATTGTAGTAACTTAGCGTCCATAAGTATATTTTTTTTGAAAACCACCTACCTATATCAAACAGATGAAGCGTTATTGGCATTGTTTGCCAATAAAAAGGATACCGAAGCTATAAAAGTGCTTTTCGATCGTTACGCCCATTTAGTTTTTGCAGTGTCTTTTGGTATTTTAGAAGAGGTGCATGCGGCTAAATTGGCAACGGTACATTTGTTTATTAATATAATGGATTTAGCTGATCGGATTGCTATTCCAAATTTTAAAAGTTGGTTGTACCAAATTGCCAGAAATCATTGCTTAGCTCAAAAAAATATTGTTTTAGATACAGCTGATTTTTTAGTGCATGAGAAATTAAACAATGCTTATTTACAAGAATTGGAAATTTATAAGTTTGTACAGCAATATCCTGAAGCGTCCAATGCATTGTTTCAAAAAGTGCAAAGCACCAAAGATGCAGAAAACATTGCGGAACTATTCTATACACACAAAAAGTCATTTAAAGAGATTGCCTTGTTGGTTGGTAATGACGAATTTAGTATTCGAACTATTTTATACAAATATCGTTTGCATTTAATACAAGCTGCATTCGAAGTAATAACTCACCAAAAGTTAGACATTCATGCGCATTAAAGATACCGCTTATATTATGCAACCCAGTGCCTGTTTAACAAAACAGCAATTGAACGCGTACGTGCTTAATGCCCTTGAGCCCGAAGAATTGAATGCAGTAGAATTTCATCTCTGTTCCTGTTGGTTTTGTTATGATGCGGCACACGCTTTAAAAAAATATAAAATAGATTGGTCGGCGCACCTAGATTTAGAAAAACAATTTATTGATGAACACCAACAAATGCAAAATGAAATAAAAGAAGAGGAAGATTTGCTTGTTGTAAACATTGAAAAAGTAGACAAGCCACAATCTATGAAGACAAGAATATTGCTTTTCCTTTTATTAATAAGTTGGTTTTATATGCTCTATTTACTAAACAACAACTATCATTTTTATAAATACTAATTTTTAAAATGCTAAACATGAAGAAATATAGTTTATTACTTTTCACTTTGTTATTGGTCAATTTGCTTCAAGCGCAATTGATGAATAGTAATTCTTATAGAAATACGAATAATCCACTTTATTGGCAGAATAGAAAACCGCATGCTGCTTATTGGCAACAAGATGTGCATTATAATATTGCCGCTAGGATCGATGAAGAAGCCAAAAAAATTGATGCCATTGAAGATCTCGAGTATTTTAATAATTCTCCTGATACCCTAAATTTTGTATATTTTCATTTGTACCAAAATGCGTTTATAAATAAATCCTATTTACGAGCATTAGAGAAAGCTAACCATGCTCAGGCTCCTTTGGGGCCAAATGAAAGAGTAGGTAAGGGTATAGAAATTAATTCCGTTGCTGTAGACGGCACTACTGTAAATATGGAATTAGATAATACCATTTTAAAAGTATACTTGCCTAAGCCTTTATTGCCTAATGAGAAAGTGAGTCTAAGCTTAATGTTCACTACTTACTATGATAAGACATCTACCAGAAGAAGGATGCAAATGTACAATGCATGGGGTTTTACGCATTTTAATGGAGTGCAATGGTATCCTAAAATAAGTGTGTATGATGCTAAATTTGGATGGGATACTTATCAACATTTGAATAAAGAATTTTATGGCGATTTTGGATCTTTTGATGTGCAATTAGATTTTCCATCCAACTATATAGTGGAGGCAACTGGTGTTTTGCAAAATAAAAATGAAGTATTGCCCGATTCTTTACTGCGTAAAATTGACGTGAAAAATTTTGCCCAAGCAAAACCAAGTGATACGCCTTCTATTATCATTCCGTACGAAAAAGGGAAACGTAAAATATGGAAATTCCATGCTGATAATGTTCATGATTTTGCTTTTACCGCAGATCCATCTTATAGAATGAGTATTGTAGATTGGGAGGGTATTCAATGTGTGGGTTTAGTACAAGAACCACATGCGGCTTCATGGCAAAATTCAGCTGACTTTGTTGCGAAAATTATTCAAACGTTCTCTCGTGATTTTGGTCGCTATCAATATCCTAAAATGGTTGCTGCAGATGCTAATGATGGAATGGAATATCCTATGTTGACTTTAGATGGTGGCGGTGATCCGGATTATAGAGGTTTGTTGATTCATGAAATCGCACATAATTGGTTTTATGGCATGGTTGGTAATAATGAAACGTACAGAGCTTCTTTAGATGAAGGATTCACTCAGTACTTAACTGCTTGGGGTATGCAGAAAATCGATGGCGATACAATTTTAGAAAGCAAACCAACTAATTTTATTAAAAAAATCGCCTATCAATATAAGGCACCCTTTGATACACGGGTACTAAATGTATATACGCATGATGCGCTTATCCATGACGATGCTACATTAAATACACACTCCGATGATTTTAATAATGCCTTAGGACATGATGGTGGCTATCGATTAGTGTATTATAAAACAGCTTCTATGCTCGTCAATTTACAGTATACATTAGGCGATGAGTTGTTTTCAAATGCTATGAAGCACTATTTTTCACAATGGCAATTTGCACATCCGTATTTTGAAGATTTCAGAAACTCGATCATTCAATACACTAAGGTAGATTTAAATTGGTTTTTTGATCAATGGATAGAAACAACTAAATCTATAGACTATGAAGTAGCTTCGTATAAGCGAATCAATTCGAATGATTCTTTTTCTATTTCCCTAAGAAGGAATGGCAGTATGCAAATGCCATTAGATTTTTCAGTAGTCGCAAACAATGGAGCAGCCTATAAATTTTATATCCCCAATACCTGGTTTAAGAAAAATACTACAGCTACAATTTTACCTAAGTGGTTTGGTTATGGAATTTTAAATGAAACCTATGATGCCTTAGTGCAAATACCTTCTGGTATTAATAAAGTAGTAATAGATCCAAGCAATCGATTAGCAGATATCAATATGCTCGATAATAGTTATAGCAAATCAGGCTCGGCAATCAACAATAAAATGGATTTTAAATTGGATTTATTACAGTCCATTCCTATGGATCGTTTAAAAATGCATCACTTAATTCGCCCCGATATTTGGTGGAATCCGGTAGACGGTATTAAACTTGGGGTACATGCCGAAGGATCATATCAGCAACAATCAATGCATGAGTATAAATTTTCTGCGTGGTTAAATACACATGTATTGCAAGGCTATGATTATTTAAGTACTAAAAGTGAAACTTGGTATAAAAAGTATGCCCCAGTAAATTATATTTTATCTTATCAATCACCGCTTTCTATTCAAATCCCAACCTTAAAGTGGCAATTGTATAGTGCCTTTGTTGATGGTTTGCAACAACACAAATTAGGACTTGCTTGGACAATCAATAAGTCAAATGATATTAAAATGGTAGCGCAAACTATGTGGCGACCATTTTCATATGATATTGATTATTTGATGTATCCTAATGAATGGAGTAGTGTACGTTTACAACCCAATAGCAATTTAAATATTTCTTGGACACACACTTATCATTATCAACATGGAAATGGAAAGTACACAGCAAGTATAAGAGCTCCATTTTTTGTTGGTACAGGAGCCAACGCCTTTAATTATTCTTATGCGCAATTAGAGGCTATCAATATTAATAAATGGAATAAGTTATTGGTTAAAACAAGATGGATAGCTCGCTATGGAAAAGGTTCTAGTGTGCCAAACGAAAGTGCTTTGTATTTAGCCGGTGCTAGTCCAGAGGATTTAATGAATAATAAGTATACAAGAAGTATTGGTTTTATCCCTACAGCATGGCAGGGTTATTCAACAGATGCAACGAATAATTTTCAGCAGGGTGGAGGACTCAATTTAAGAGGTTATGCTGGTTATGTGCCGGTTGAAGAAAAGAATGGAACGATCTATACGGCCTATAAAGGAACAAGCGGTATGGGATTGAATATGGAAGTTGAGTTTTCAAATTATATTAATTGGAAACCGGCCATTTTCAATAAATGGATTAAAGCAGATGCTTATGTTTTTGCAGATGCTGGGCTTATTAATTTAAGTGCTAATCAAAGTGGTGTTTATAATCAATCTACATACACGTCTAAGCTAAGTGCGTTGCGAGCAGATGCGGGTATAGGTGCTGCCTTTACGATAAAAAATTACGGTCCCTTTACGCGTGTGAAGCCCTTAGTGCTTCGTATTGATTTGCCGATATTTATAAATAGAACACCCGACAATCAGCCCGACTTTACAGCCTTTAGATGGGTTGTGGGTATTGGAAGATGTTTCTAAAAAAATGGTGCTGTTTAAACAGCACCATTTTTTTAATATCCTCTTCCAACTTTCTGCTCCATATAATTGATGAATGCTTTATTGGCTACTCTGTTTCCTCCCGGTGTTGGATAGTTGCCCGTAAAATACCAATCTCCTTTATTTTCAGGACATGCATGATGCAGCCCTTCTAGGGTTTGATAGATGATATCTACTTGAGCATGAACATCGTTTGGTGTTAATAGTGCTGCAATTTTTGCACTAATTTCTATTGCTGTAAAAGGCTCGTATATTGCTTTTACATAATTTTCTTGTGCTACTGATTGGGAAGCAATTGCTGCTTTACACAATTCGTAGGTCTTGTTAAGAATATGCTCTTGATTTGTTTCTTTTAAAAGGGCTACTGCTGCTTGGAAAGCAATAAAATCGCCCATCTTACTCATGTCTATGCCGTAGCAATCGGGATATCTAATTTGAGGAGCAGATGAAACAACAATGATGCGTTTAGGTCCTAAACGATCAAGCATTTTTATAATACTCTCTTTCAAAGTAGTGCCTCTAACAATAGAATCATCAATAACTACTAACGTATCGGCGCCTTTGTTTACGGTGCCATAGGTAATATCATAAACGTGTTGCACCATTTCGTTTCGATTCGCATCTTCTGTAATAAATGTGCGAAGCTTAACGTCTTTAATGGCTATTTTTTCTTGGCGAATTTTACGGTTCACCATTTCTTCCAATTTCTCTGGCGAAAAATCTTTACCCCAACTTAATATACGTTCTACCTTAATTTTATTAAGGTATGCTTCCATCCCTTTTACAAGTCCATAAAAGGCAACTTCTGCAGTATTAGGAATATAGGAGAAGATGGTATTTTTTAAATCATGATCAATTCTTTCAAGTACTGTTTCACTTAAAGATCTACCGAGTGCAATGCGCTCTCTATAAATTTTTTCGTCGCTACCTCTAGAAAAATAAATGCGCTCAAAACTACAAGCCCTTCTTTCTTTTGGTTCTAAAATTTGTTCAATTTTGTAATCACCATTATCATCCACTATTAATGCGGTACCTGGCATCAATTCTTTCACTTCATTTTCACCCACATTAAAGGTTGTTCTGATAGCGGCACGTTCACTTGCTGCAACAATCACATCATCTGAAATGTAATAGTAAGCCGGCCTAATGCCATGCGCATCACGCATTACAAAGCTACTTCCATTACCAAGTAAACCGCCAATGGTGTAACCACCATCAAACATAGGTGTAGCCTGCTTAAGCACGTTTACAAGATTTGCTTCGTTGGGTTTTTTATCATCTTCGATAGCTAAAAAATGATGCACCACTTCCATCATGGCAGCTAAATCACTTTGCTTTTGAAAAGGTCCTGGTTCAAAATTAATTTTAGCAAATAAATCATCTGTATTTACGAGGTTAAAATTACCTGCAAGAGCTAAATTTTTTCCTGGAGAAATATTTCTTTTAATAAATGGATGACAAA
>CAIWHF010000287.1 GCA_903912405.1 uncultured Bacteroidota bacterium
GGTGTTGCAACTTGCAAAAAGTATAACGAGTAGACTTATAAAAACGTGTTTTTTCATAGGGGGTGAATTAGGTGTTAAAATTAATCAATTAATTTTTAAGTTTCCATATTGGCTTTGCAATCAAAGAATCGTGTAAGGCATCGATAAAGCAAATGGGTTTGTGTTGGTAGGAATCGATAACAACTGTTTGTTTAATGGAAGAGGGAAGTAAGGTCCATACGAGTTCGCTACAATATAATTGATTACTAGTTTGTAAATTGAAATCATAATCAAACTGGATCGACTGATGCAGGAGAGCACGCGCTTTATCTGCCATTTGATTTCGTATACTATCTGCTATGGTGTATCTGAAGATACCAACTTCTTTGGCTACCGATTGGTCACAAAAAGATTCAATAGGCTCCATTCTTAGCCCTCCATTTCCCATAATATGAATTACCCAATATTTTTTATTGCTATCTATAAGGAGTCCACAATGCGAATACCATTTCTTTCTTGGATTGTATTGTTGAATCATATAACTTATAATATCGGTTCCATAACGGCAAATAAGGTCGCCTGTTTTTAAGTGCTCAAAAGAATGCTGTTGTTGTAATACCTGTTTTTTTGATGTTGCAGCAGATGGCAAAAAAAATTGACCTGCTCCTACAAAAAACAAAACAAGCAATACAAGGGGTATAAGGTGCTTCATGCGTTTGGAAAAGAATTTTCAAAAATACAAAAAGAAAGGGGCATCTCATCCTAAAACTCCTTTTTAGAATATGCCCCTACTACTGTATATTTGTAGCAAAATAGAAGCAATGTTATCTATACAATTATTTAGACAAGAGAAAGAATTGGTATTAGCGGGCTTACAAAAAAAGAACTTTAGTAATATAGCCCTTGTAGATACTATTATCGAAGTAGATGAATTAAGAAGAATAGCGCAGCAAGAGAATGACGCGCTAGCGGCTATTGTAAATGCTGCATCGAAAGAGATTGGTGCTTTAATGGGCAAAGGGGAGAAAGAAGCGGCAGAAGCTTTGAAACAACAAGTTGCTCAACATAAAGATCAAGCAAAAGCATTGCAAGCTAAGCTGAGCGAATTAGATACAAAACTGCAAGAACTCTTAATTAGCCTTCCTAATTTACCACACAGCTCGGTACCGGTTGGGAAAACCCCTGAAGAAAATGAGGTGGTAAAACAAGCTGGTGCTATACCAGATCTAAGTGCACAAAAAGCACCACATTGGGAGTTGACGGAGCAGTACAATTTGATTGATTTTGAATTAGGCAATAAAATTACGGGCAGTGGCTTCCCTGTTTATATTGACAAAGGAGCTAAATTGCAACGCGCATTGATTACTTATTTCCTTGACTATAATACAAGTAAAGGGTATAAAGAATATTATCCGCCGCATATGGTAAATGCAGATAGTGCCTACGCTACAGGTCAATTGCCCGATAAAGAAGGACAAATGTATCATATGCCAGAAGATAATTTTTATATGATACCTACGGCAGAAGTGCCGCTAACTAATATTTTTAGAGACGTTATTTTAACGGAACAAGAATTACCTATTAAAATTACGGGCTACACACCTTGTTTTAGAAGAGAAGCGGGGTCGTATGGTAAAGATGTTCGTGGCCTAAACCGTTTACATCAATTTGATAAAGTTGAAATTGTTCAATTGGTGCCTACTGCTCAATCATACCAAGTATTAGAAGAAATGGTAGCGCATGTAGAAGGCTTGTTGCAATCGCTCGAATTGCCGTATAGAATATTACGCTTGTGTGGGGGTGATATGAGTTTTGCATCCGCGTTAACGTACGATTTTGAAGTATATAGTGCTGCACAAGAAAGATGGTTAGAAGTAAGTTCTGTGAGTAATTTCGAAAATTTCCAAACGAATAGATTAAAAGCACGCTATAAAGATGCCCAAGGGAAAATCCAACCCTTACATTCTTTAAATGGTTCTTCTTTAGCATTGCCAAGAATCTTAGCATGCTTATTAGAAAACAAACAGACACCAAATGGCATTGAATTGCCAGCAGTATTGGTGCCTTATTTAGGAGCTAATTTTAAAATTCAATAAAGCATGATTCAACGAAAACAAAGTATCTGGTTGCTACTTGCAGCCCTATTAAATAGCGCAGTATTTTTAGGCGTTAATTTTACCATAGAAACGCGCATTCAAAATGTGTTACAAACAAATACCTATTCGGTATTACAACATTTACCATCTACCCTTTTTATAGTAGCAGCTATTGCTTTGTCGCTCATTGCTATTTTTCTATTTAGAAAGCGCCCGTTACAAATGAAGATGAGCCTCCTTGCTTTGTTGGCAACTATAGCCTATTGTTTCATCAACTGGATGCGTATTAAAGTAATTTTCGCAAACAATAACATGGTTAGCAATTATTCTTTTGGCTTAGCAAGCATCACGCCTTATTTTGCTATTATATTTATACTATTAGCTTGGTTTGGGATTCGAAAAGATGAAAAACTTGTAAAGTCCTTAGATCGATTGAGATAAATAAAAAAAGCCGATTGAAAACAATCGGCTTTTTTATTTAGGTTATTAATCGCTAGAATTTATTCTTCCACATCATACTTTCAATCGGACGATCGGGTTGTGCATTATATTTTGCATTACCTTTTTTATTGTACGGTGTTATAATCTCTCCTTCTACAGGGAAATAGATAACTTGACCAATGGGCATGCCTTTGTATATTTTTACAGGTTGTTTTACTGAAATTTCTAAGGTCCAGTTGCCACAAAAACCAACATCACCTTTACCAGCCGTAGCGTGAATGTCAATGCCTAGTCGACCAGTAGATGATTTACCCTCCAAGAATGGAACATGCGCATGGGTTTCTGTATATTCTAAAGTAACACCCAAATAAAACACATGAGGATACAAAACAAAACCTTCTTCGGGTATTTCAAAATACTCGATTTCATTATGCTGTTTGGCATCTAAGATGTGATTTTTGTAGGTAGCCAAGGTACTACCTAGATGCACATCATAGGAATTAGAACCTAAGCATGCAGCGTTGAAAGGAGTAATTTTTATAGTTCCTTTTTCTATTTCTTCTAGTATTCGAGCATCTGATAAAATCATAAACAAAAATAAAAAAATTGTTAGATATTTGATCAAATATTTCCGAATGCCTTTATTTCATGAATTCAAGACCGAATCTGATCAGCATATTGCTATTTGGCAAGTAGAAGAGCCCTTGGATTTTTTTGAAACAGCAACACAATACCATTCTGCTATTAGTAATGCGCAAAAAAGAAAAGAACATGTAGCCGGACGATTTGTTTTACATTATTTGCATCCTTCATTTCCTATTCATGAAATAAGACCAAATGCATTTGGCAAACCCTACTTGGCGGACCACCCATTGCAGTTTTCTATTTCCCACTCTGGTAATTATGTGGCAGCATGTTTGCATCATGCCCATGAGCAAGGAATAGATTTACAGTGCTGGACGCCCAAAGTGGAAAAGATAAAAGGAAAATTTTTAAGTTTATCTGAAATGGAACTTTGCAAGGCACATCCACAAGGTTTGCTTCTTGCATGGACAGCCAAAGAAGCGGCGTTTAAATATTTAAATAAACAAGGAGTCGATTTTATTCAAGATTTGCCAATATCAACTTTTTCTGTAATCAATGAAAATATATATATTATAATTAATAATAAA
>CAIWHF010000288.1 GCA_903912405.1 uncultured Bacteroidota bacterium
CCTGCATAAGCTATTAAAGATGCGGGTTTCCAGTCGTAAGTGTATTTTACATTTGGATAAGCATGAAAAGAACTTTGATTACCCGATTCTATAAAAGAAATTAAACCAATGGTTAAGGTGCCGTTGCCTTCTTTTAAACTAACGCTTGGGCTAAACTCCATTAAATTATTTTTACTAGTAATCGCATTCGACTCCGATTGCGATGCATCTAAGCCTATTTTAAAATCATATACATCGTAGCTAAAATTACCACCCGTAATCATTCTATTTTCTTTTACAGTATAGGCATCGTTCAAGCTGTAGGCATTAAAAAATACATCGTATTTTAATTTAGCGGTATTCTGAATATTACTGACCAAGCTGGTTTGTAAACTAATTACATCATATTGTTGTCTGGTCGTATCTTTGTTGAAATTTTTACTATGATCGTAACCATAAAAATGATTCACCGCTCTATTGTAATTTAAAGCTGCAGTAAGGGTATTGCTTGTGTTCATTTTTTTAAGCCAAGTACTTAAATCGTTCGTGCTGTTTTGCATGTTGGCTACATCGCTATTGCTTGCTGCACGGTGGTTATAAGCAAAACCAGTTTGCAAATCTTTAGAGCGTAAATTGTTCCAATACAAATCCACTAAACTACCTGCGTAATTGCCTCCTGCCATTCTTAAATAAACCGGATAGATTTTAGTAATGCTTTCCGATTTCATTTTTTCGGCCGCAATAGGACTGGTTTTAGTTAAGCTATCTAATCCAAAAATTAAAGTTTGATAAGTCAATGGTGCAATTTGTACCATGTCTGTTTTTATTTCTGGATTGGTATTGATTCTTAAAGCCTCGGCCAAAATGGGTTTGTAAGAACGCACCACATTTACTTGTTCGGATACATTTTTTTGAGCAAAAGCCGAATGGCCAAGCAAACTAATGGCAACCAAGCATATATTTTTATGGATGTTTTTCATATCTCTCTTGCGTTTTTATTTGGTAATTAAAAAACTAGCTAATTTACTTTTTGCTTCCTCTGCAATTTCATCTTTCCCATCGTATTCGTCTATAATAGATTGAAGCGTAGACTTGGCTTGAAAATCGTTGCCTAATTGGTGGTAAGTATCGGCTAATAAAATAAAGCCTTTGGCTACCCAATATTCGTAAGATGGCACTTGATTACTTAAATCAAAGCAAGCTTGCTGTGCTTCGAGGTATTGCCCTTTGTCGAATAAAATTTGTGCTAAATAATATTTTGCTTCGGCACCAACAGCAGTTTTGGTTTGTTTGGTTACCGTTTCAAATTCTGTAGCTGCTGCGCTATTATTTTTTTGTTTGTAATATAATTTACCTAAATATAAATGCGCTAAATTAATATCATCCGATGCCGATTTTTCGTAGGCAATAATTTTTTGTGCATAAGCGGCAATGGCGGTGGTATCATTTAAATTCATATAAGCACGCATGGCAGAACCAATGGCTTCGGCATAATTCTCTTTGTATTCGGCTACTTCCTCCAGTTTAGCAAATAGGCTAGCTGCTTTTTTATATTCTTTATTTTTGAATTCAATACGGCCCGCGTATAACAAGGCCCTTTCCAAATAAATAGTTTTGTTGTTTTCAATAATATAATTGAAATCGCTTAAAGCCAAATCTTCTTTCGCTAATTTTAAATAACATTCGGCTCTATTGGCATGCGCTTCGGTACTAAATATACCCGCTTCAAATTTGCTCAAATAAGAATTGAATCCGTTGATCGCATTTTCGTAATCGGCTTTTAAGTAGCGTGTATTGGCACTTTGGTAAGAGATAGAATCTTGTGCATTCGCGCTCACCGAAGCAAATGGTAAGGTTTTTAAATAACTTAAATAATCGTCGCCGGTACCTGCATCAACATAAATATTTTTGATAGCGAGTAAAGCTTCTTTCGCTTCTTCGCTGCCTGGATATTC
>CAIWHF010000289.1 GCA_903912405.1 uncultured Bacteroidota bacterium
ACAACTGCAACAGGTAGATGTTAACGCTAAAACTGCAGATGATAGTTGGCAAGCATGGTATAGAGCAAAAGCCTATTTTTCAATTCCGAAAAACACGGCCTATATTTTAGTTAAAATAATGCCGAATGATTATAATAACTTTATAGCTATGGATCGTTTAGAAATCAGACCGATTGCTGTTAATCGTTTCGAAGCTTTAAATGCTGCTTATTTTATTTTAAACAATCATATTTTAAGTAATGCTTACCGTAGATAATTGTTGGGCGTATTTAGAAGAAGTGGCCGATCCTGAAGTGCCGGTTCTTTCTATTGTTGATTTAGGCATTGTCCGGGCTGTTGAAGTAGATAGTGTTAAAGGGGTAATACGTGTAGTGATAACACCTACCTATAGTGGTTGTCCGGCTATGGATGTTATAGCTATGCAAATAAAAATGTGTTTATTGAGCAAAGGTGCAAAACAAGTCGTTGTTGAAAATCAGATTAGTCCTTCCTGGACAACCGATTGGATGTCGGAAAAAGGGAAAGAAAAATTAGAGGCTTATGGCATAGCGCCACCCAAAAGAAAAGCTGCTGCTTCTCTTGGGCTCTTCGAAGAAGATGCTGTAACTTGTCCAAAATGCAAATCGGATGATACACAATTAACTAGTCAATTTGGAGCTACTTCATGCAAGTCCTTATATAAATGCAATCATTGCCAAGAACCGTTTGAGCATTTTAAATGTCATTAAAACTAGCGTATGATCTTCCATAAATTTGAAAAAAAGAACCAAGAATTAGCAAGTAAAGAGGTATACTTAAAGCGGGTATTAAAGAATATATTTTTTGCTTTTGCAATTTTATTGATCTGCCTTGCTATTGGTGTGCTGGGCTATCATTATACCGATCATATTCCATGGATCGATGCATTGCATAATGCCTCCATGATTTTAAGTGGTATGGGACCAGTGGTACAAATCAATTCTGTAGGTGGAAAATTATTTAGTTCTGCCTATGCTTTGTTTAGCGGGGTAGCCTTTATTACCAATATTGGTTTAATATTAGCACCGATGGCGCACCGCTTATTTCATAGTTTAAATATCGATGTTGATTAATTTCTTTTATTAGATATTCCTAAATGCTGCATGGCATTTTTTGCGGCTACTTGCCCTGCATCTTTTTTATTATAACCGGTGCCCGTGGCAATCATAGTTTCGTCCATTTTAATGCCAATGGTAAACATGCGTTTAATACCTTCTTGTTGTTCGTCTACCTCTTCAAATACGATACTCACCATATTTTTTTGAGCCCAGGTCAATAATTGATTTTTATAATTAGTATCTGTTTTCTCAATGGTATCAAGATCGATATAATTTTTAATGAGCTCATTCAGTACAAATTTTCGTGTGAGTTCATAGCCTCTATCGAGATAAATAGCACCTATCAATGCTTCTAAGGCATTGCCAAAAATATGCGAGCGACTCAAGCCGCGATCATATTTATTGTATTGAACAATTTTTTCAATGCCCATTCTTGTTGCAATGGCATTTAAAGATTCTCTTCTAACGATACGCGATCTGATTTCGGTTAGGAAACCTTCGTCTTGATTGGGATATTTTCTAAATAAAAATTCACCTACAATAGCACCTAACATGGCATCACCTAAAAATTCTAAGCGTTCGTTGTTTCTGCTGATTTCGTCGGAGCTTGAGCGGTGTGTAAGGGCAATTTCATAAAAGCGCAATTGCTTAGGTTGGAAACCTAACACGTGTTCTAATTGAACAAATAACGCCTTATTGCGTGAAAATAAATAGCGAATATGCAGTCGAGAAAAGAGGCTCAAAACTAAGGCTCGTATTTCTTAAATATAACGGATGCATTATGTCCGCCAAAACCAAAAGTGTTGCTTAATGCAGCTCTTACTTCTTTATGTTGGGCTTTGTTGAACGTGAAATTTAATTTAGTATCAAATGCAGGATCGTCCGTGAAGTGATTGATGGTAGGAGGAATGGCATTATTGACTACGGATAAAATACTAGCAATCGCTTCTATAGCACCAGCTGCACCTAATAAGTGGCCGGTCATAGATTTAGTAGAACTAATATTTAATTTATAAGCATGTTCTCCAAATACTTTTTGAATTGCCATAACTTCACTGATATCTCCTAATGGAGTAGACGTACCGTGAACATTAATATAGTCGATATCTTCAGGGCGCATTTCAGCATCCTCTAAAGCATTTTTCATAACATTATAGGCGCCCAATCCTTCTGGATGAGGAGCCGTCAAATGATGTGCATCAGCACTTGCACCACCACCAGCAATTTCTGCAATAATAGGAATACCTCTTTTAATGGCGTGTTCGTATTCTTCTAAAATGATAGCGCCTGCGCCTTCGCCCATAACAAAACCATCTCTATCCAAATCAAAAGGACGACTAGCTGTTTTTGGAGCATCATTGCGTTCAGAAAGTGCTTTCATGGCATTGAAACCACCCACACCTGCTTCATTAATTACGGCTTCAGAACCGCCACAAATAATAGCGTCTGCTTTTCCTAATCGAATATAGTTGTAGGCATCAATTATAGCATTGGTAGAAGATGCACAAGCACTTACCGTTGCAAAATTGGGACCTCTAAACCCATATTTCATAGAGATATGACCAGAAGCGATATCTAAAATTAATTTTGGAATAAAGAAAGGGTTGAATCGAGGAGTGCCATCGCCTAAATAAAAGTTGCGCACTTCCTCCATGAAGGTAGTCATACCACCAATACCCGATCCCCAAATAACACCGACTCTATCTTTGTTGATAGCCTCATCGGTGAGTTTAGCATGTTCTACTGCTTGCGAAGCAGCTACAACCGCTAATTGAGAAAAACGGTCTAATTTCCTTGCTTCTTTTCTGTCAAAATAATCCTCTGGATTAAATCCTTTCAATTCGCAAGCAAATTGTGTTTTAAATTTACTAGCATCAAACAATGTAATAGAATCGGCACCCGAAACCCCATTTAAAAGTCCTTCCCAATATGCTGATACTGAGTTTCCTAGGGGAGTAAGGGCGCCGAGACCCGTTACCACTACGCGTTTTAACGGTTTATTCATTGTATTAATTCAGTAAAAAATTTAAAATTACTTAACGTGTTCTTCTAAGTAAGAAACAGCCATACCAACAGTAGTGATGGTTTCAGCTTGTTCGTCTGGAATAGAGATATTGAATTCTTTTTCGAATTCCATAATCAATTCTACGGTATCTAAAGAATCAGCTCCTAAATCATTAGTAAAGCTAGCTTCTGGAGTTACTTCAGACTCGTCAACGCCTAATTTGTCAACGATGATTTTTTTTACGCGATTTGCAATTTCAGACATGTTATCTAATTTTTAGTTTGTTATTAGAGTGCAAAAATAT
>CAIWHF010000290.1 GCA_903912405.1 uncultured Bacteroidota bacterium
GCTATTCAACAGTTTAAAGCAAAATAAAAAAGAGCTCCGAATTTTTCGGAGCTCTTTTTTTATAAATAATCATACAATTTTGCGGTAGGCAATCCCATAACATTATAATAGTCGCCTTCAATTTTTTCAATACCTATAATTCCTATCCAATCTTGAATGCCGTAAGCACCTGCTTTATCAAAGGGTTTGTACGTATCAATATAGAAATCAATAACAGCTTCGCTTAATGGTTTAAAATATACTTTGGTGATAACTGAAAAAACGCTTACTTCCTCTTTCTTGTGAATGCAAACTCCTGTTACAACTTCATGCATGTTACCAGAAAGTCGTTGCAACATTTTTTTAGCATCTTCTCTATCCTTAGGTTTGTTTAAAATGATATGGTCAATAATCACCACGGTGTCAGCAGCAATGATGATAGCGTCTTCTTGTGTGCTTGCAATTTTTTCTGCTTTCTTTTGCGCTAATAGTTGAGGCACTTCATACGCATTACTGTTAGCCGGAGGCGTTTCGTCTATATCGGCTTGCTGCACGATAAATTGTATGCCCATTTCTGCCAATAGTTGTTGTCGACGTGGCGATTGGGAGGCTAAAATAATAGTGGACATTATTTAGTAATTGATATAATAAATAAACAAATTGCTAATGCCTAATAGCATTATGAATTTCAAGCTACTGCTCAACTGAGCGTAATGCTGACTCGTAGCATCTTTATTTACTTGAGTGATTACTATAAGGAGCGGTATACATGTGCTGATACACAGGTAGCTACCGAAAAAATAGTGTGCATTCTTAAAAAGTAAAATTGATAATAAGGCTAAAAGTACAACACTGATCATCCCAATAACTTGCACAATGTTGCCGCTTTTCTGCAATCCTATTACAATAGGCATTGTATTGCAACCCGCAAGGGTATCCCCTTTTAGGTCTTCCATGTCTTTTACTAATTCGCGCATCCAGGTCAGGGTAAAAGCAAATAATGCTGTTGTGAACAGAACTAGTTTTGCGTTTTTATGTAAACTCAATATCGGCTCATACCAATAAAATAGGAGTATGCAAATGCTGGTTAAGGCGGCAACTAAAATATTGCCAGTGAGAAAGGATTGTTTGTAACGGGTAGAGTAAAACCATAAAAGCAAACTGCTTGCTATTTGAAAGCAAATAAGCAGTAGGTTGTGATGTTGTAATGCAATGATCAATCCTATTAGTATTCCAATAAAAGTAAGCAAGAGATGCAATAGAATTGCTTTTCTGCGATCAATGGTATTTTCTAGTAAAAGCTTATTGGGTCTGTTTATGGCATCGGTTTTGATGTCGAAATAATCATTGATGATATAGCCAGCCGCTGCAATAAATAAGGTAGATAATAAAATGCCTAAAAGCGTTGCAATAGATGCTTGTAAAGGAATTTGGGCGCTGCTATATAGGGGCTTAATTAAAAAAAGCCAAATGGAAAATTGTGTAATGCTTATAATTACAAGATTTTTCCATCTGACTAATTGTAGGTATCTCATGGTATTTATTTATTCCATGTTGAAGGCGACAGGCGCCAAGTTTCCAAATGTGCTTTTTCTTCTGAGGATATAATTTTTTGATCTTCCGCGACTTCCATTAAGGCGCTATAATTGCTAATGGTAAACAAGGGTACATGTGCTTTTTCAAATGCAGTTGCAGCTTCTGGGAAACCATAGGTAAATAAGCCAACCATGCCTATTACCGTTGCTCCATGAGCACGTAGTACCTCTGCAACTTCTAAGCTACTTTTGCCAGTGGAAATTAAATCTTCTACTACCACTACTTTTTGTCCAGTTTCTAAAACGCCTTCAATTTGATTGCCCATGCCATGTTCTTTTGGCTTCGAACGAACATATAAAAAAGGAAGTTTTAATAAATCGGCAGCCATTACACCATGTGCAATGCCAGCGGTTGCAACACCTGCAATAGCATCTGCGTCTGGGAATTGTTCTAATATCATATTCGCCAATTCGCTTTTTACAAAATCTCTAACGTGAGGATAAGAAAGTGTTTTTCTATTATCGCAGTATACGGGTGAATTCCAACCAGAAGCCCAAACAAAAGGTTTTTGGGTATTAATTTGTAAAGCTTTAATTTGCAATAACTTCTCTGCAAAGTGTTTTTGTGTACTCATGCATCAAACCTACGCTCAAATACGGAAGTTTGCAAAAAAATCATGAAATTTTTTAAAAATATTTATTTCAACGCACTTCAAATTTGCGTTACCAATCAAATAGACCCAGCTGATGCTTCTATCGATGCATCGACTGTTTTTAATTGCTCGCCAAGCACCGCGTCAAAGGATTTAAGAGCTTTTCTTTTTGAACAAGAAGCCCAAGCAGGCCTTTGTTATATTATCGCTAAGGATTGGGACTTGGTATTAGATTTGTTGCGATCCATTTTTATTTTCATTGAAGCGGGTGGCGGTGCCGTTTTTAATGAAAACAATGATGTATTATGTATTTATAGAAGAGGCGTTTGGGATTTGCCTAAAGGTAAATTAGACGATGGGGAGCGCATAGATGAATGCGCCTTACGAGAAGTAGAAGAAGAGACCAATGTGGGTGGTTTACAATTAGGCCCGCTATTGTTAGAAACCTGGCATATTTATGAAATGAAACGCAATTGGTATTTGAAAAAAACCACTTGGTTTAAGATGGAAACTGCCTACAAGGAGCAATTGATACCTCAAGCCATAGAGCAAATAGAAGCAGTGGAGTGGGTGCCTTTGCAAAAAATAAATACCTACATCACCGAAAACTCTTTTGGAACCTTACAAGAAGTTATTCGAATGCTGGTATAAGCTACTTAATAAATTTATTTAGAATTTGCTGCAAGGTGGTGAAAGCAATATAGATATCCAATCGAATGCTAGCATTTTTATTATAATAGATATCCCATAAGACTCTTTTTTTCAAATCTCTTGGGGTTATAATTTCTCCCAAGTATCCTTTTATTTGTGCCATGCCCGTCATACCAGGTTTTGATTCGTGGCGCAATAAATAATAAGTATATGCTTTTGAGTATATCTCGGTATGGTATAACATATGTGGTCTAGGACCAACTATACTCATGGTGCCAACTAGTACATTTAATAATTGAGGTAGTTCATCAATATGTGTAAGGCGCAAGATTTTCCCAAGTCGGGTGATGCGTAGGTCATTGGTAATGGCTTGCTGCGTATCGGCTTCTTTATTTATTTTCATTGTCCTAAATTTTATACAATGAAATGTTTGGTTGTCTTTCCCCGTTCTTTTTTGCACAAAAAAAACAGGCCCTTTTGAATTGAGTTTTATCAATAAAGCCACAAGGGGCGTAAGCCAAGGCATAATGAGAAGCAGTATACTACTGGCTACTACTATATCAATAAGCCGTTTTGTTACTAAATAACCTAGGTTCTTTTTATATGCTTGGTGTGTTGGTAAGGAGCTTAAAAATGAACGTATTTCAGTAAAGCGTTGGGTAGAAGTCATTTAGCTAAACAGTTTGGTTGGTTTCTTTACTGGAATAATAATGTTGTAAGAAAAGCATAGAGAAGAAACTAAAGAAGATAATTCCAGCTTGCGTTTGAAGCGCCGACTCTATAAAAAAGACAGCAATACTCGTTAATTGAAACGACCAAAACAACCATTTGTAGGGAGTTGAAAATTCGAAAAATAAAGGTCTGCATAATATAAACAGGAATGTAAGTAATCCAATAATACCCAACATGAACAGCTCTTGAATATACATGTTGTGCATATTAAACTCCCATATTTTCTTAGCTCGATTGCCTTCGTTTAATTCAAAATTATGTTTTTCAATGGTCTTTTGCTGAATCGCTGCTACATCGCCTATGCCAGATCCATACCAATATAAATGCTCTTGTTGAATGCTTTCCATGGATGTTTTCCAGATGAAAATGCGTAAGGTAAAATTGTTGAATTGTTGTTTGCTTGGATCTTCTTTAGATACCCAATTTTTTGTTTGAGAAGGCGTCATTTCTTTAAAACGTTCCTTAATTGGATTGTTGGTAAGAAATACAATTCCATAAATAGCCAATAATACAATGGCAAAACCACTGTTGATTAGTCCTTTTGTAAAATCTTTTTTGGTGCTTTGGTATATGAGTATGGGCAGGATTATCGCAAATTGGCAAAGGAGCACCATTCGTGCCGACAGCATTAATAAAAACAACTCTAGTATAATAATAGTAGCGATTTGTATACCTTTGTTTTTGGTAAAAAAGAATGTAGGCGGCGCTAGCAATAAAATGGCAATTCCTATAAGCACATACCACGACATATATACGGCATTGGCATCAGCAAAATGTACAAGTTGATGGTAAAAGAAATGAGATAGCTGATGGTCTTCTTGGTATGCTAGATAACTGCTGCCAATACTAAGGAAACAAATAATGACTAAGCCCAGTAAGAAACTAGTAAATACACCTTTCAATTGTGCTTCGTTTTCTTTTCTTTGTGTTCCAATTATTAAAGGCAATAGAAGGATCGATAATTTTGATTCTAAGTCGGAGCCAGCAATTGTTTTATCATCGCTATAAAAATAACTTAAGGCATGCAGTGCATACCATAAAATCCAGCAAATAAGTAAAGGTCGTTTTTTTAATTGTGTAAGGGTGGCTTTAAAATCATCTGTAAACAGCCAACTAATGGTTAGTAATACAACAGCCAATGCATTGATTCGGTAATACATAGGAATACTTAAAGCAACCAAGTATAAACAAGTTTTAAAGAGCTTGTTGGTCATTTGGCTTGTTTTTGTAAGCGACGCTGTTGGCATGTTTGCATGGAGTTTTAGTGCTACTAAAACACTAAGATACAGTATTAATCTATTTTTTAAAAAACAAGCAAAAATTTGTACTTTTAACCTTCTTACATGAATATTAATCATCTCAAAAGTTTATCGGCAAGTGGCTTCCAAATTATCGTAAATCAATTGTTTGGTTTAGGATTCTTTATGTTGGCTGCTTATTACATAGATAAACAGCTTTTTGGTGAGTTAAATCTGTCTATTGCGCTAAGTACTACCTTCACCTTATTGGCTACCTTCGGATTTGACCATGTGATTGTTCGACGGATTTCTGCCGGCATGTCTATTGCGTCTACTACGGGTATTTATTTAACACATGCATTAGTTATGGGTGTATTTTCTGTTTTGATACTAATCGTGTCTCGTGTTTATTTCCCTTCTTTTTTTCAAATCCATTTTTTACTCATAGCTGTATTTATAAGTTTTATATGCACTTATATTGCATCCTGTTTTAAGCAATTGGCCAATGGTAAAGAGCGATTTTGGCACCTTGCATTCATGGGTGTCATTGCCAATGTAGTGCGTGTAATGGGTTTGTTTTTTCTAATTCAAATTCATGCCGTAACTATTAGTAATATTGCTTTATTATATGTGGGTGTTGCCGTTGTTGAAGTATTATTTGCTTTTTTTTCTGCTGCTCATTTAACAGGTCATTGGGTATTGCCAAGCTTTAATTGGAAGGCTTATAAGTCATTAGTTCAAGAATCGTTGCCACAGCTAGGTGTTATTTTCTTGGAGTCGTCATTGGCCCGTGTCGATTGGATTTTGTTGGGCTTTATTAGTACGAGTGTTTTTGTTGCCGATTATAGCTTTGCCTATAAAGCATTCGAGTCGTCGCGAATTCCTTTATTAATAATTGCTCCGGTATTATTGCCTAAAATTTCAAGGATATTAGCTAAAAGTCATGCCTACGAAACCAGCGTAGTTAAGGAATTAAATATGTTGTGGCAATTAGAAAGCTGGCTTGCTATGCTAATACCACTTATTTTAAATATTTGTTGGGTAGATGTAGTTAACATCATGACTCAAAATAAATATGGTGAAAGTACCAAAGGTATCTATGCCATTCTTTCTTTCTGTTTGCCTATGGCTTATATCACTAATTTCTTGTGGACCATTGTATTTGCTAAAGGAAATATTAAATTGACGCTTAAAATTTCTGCCTTAGCAAGCGTAGTGAATATCGTTTTAAATATTATTCTGATAAAATACTATAATGCCATAGGTGCGGCTATAGCATATTTAGCAAGTACTACTGTGCAATTTGTTTGTTATTATGTTTGGGTTAAAGAGCCTCATTTGCAATTAAGATTAATGCCCTACTTAAAAACCTTATTGATAGCAATACTGCTTTATGTTTTAGCAATGTGGCTTCCTGTTTTATGGTTATGGAAAGTTATTATAATATCGCTACTCTATATTTCTTTGTTTTACTTTTTGTTTTATAAACAGCAAATGAAAAAAGCACTTTCAATTTCGCAAGATGGATTATAAAGTTAGTATTATAGTTACCTGTTATAACTATGCAGCTTATCTGAAAGCCTGCTTAGAAAGTGTAGGTCGTCAATCCTATAATAATTGGGAGTGTATTATTGTTGATGATGGATCTACAGATGGCACAGGTATATTAGCCAAATCATTTGTTGATTTAGATAGCCGTTTTAGGTATGTATATCAACAAAATCAGGGTGTTGCTGTAGCTCGCAATACAGCCTTGGCGTTAATCACCGGCAACTATGTGCAGTTTTTAGATGGTGATGATCTTTTAGAAGTAGATAAGTTGAAACATCAGATAGCCGCCTTTCAAAATAATAAAGATTTGTTGATGAGTGTTTCCCCTTCTTATTTTTTTGAAAGCAATCATCCGAAACAGTTATTTATATCTAAGCAAAAAGAAAAAACTATTTTAAAGCCATTTGATTGGTCGTCTTTATTTTGCAATGCACAACTAATAAAAGATAATATTTTTACAATCTCTGCTCCGCTTATTCCTGTTCATAAAATGGGTAGTTTGCGATTCGATACGCAGTTTAAAACTTATGAAGATTGGAAGTTCTGGTTTGATTATACCGAGCAAGAAGGGCGAATAATTAGCATAGATGAAGCTAACTCAGCTACCTTAATTAGGTTTGGGCATGCTAGTCTAATGAGTAAAAAGCTACAACTAAATAAAGATGCACTTCGATTACGAAAGTTCTTTATTGGAAAAGTAAGATGGAACAAGCAATTATATAATTTATACAGAATTATAAAATTGCTTCTCAAACGCAGCTACATAATTTTAAAGAGTAATGGCTAAAACACTTTGTATTATTATCAATTGGAATGCAGCAGCAGATACATGTTTGTTGGTAGAGCAGGTATGGAATACTAGTAATGCACACATAGCCCTCATAGATAATGGATCTACAGATCGTTCAAAAGAGCAAATTATTGAGGCTTGTACTCCTTTGCAAGCTGTTCATTGGCAAGCAAAATATGCATGTGACCATGATCGATTGCAATTAATTGCATCATCAACAAATGATGGTTTTGCTAAAGCTATAAATAAAGTGCTTTGTTCTTTATTGCCCAATACATTCGATTTTATTTGGTTGTTGAATAATGATGCTATGCCGGAAGAAAAGGCGCTTTCTTATTTAGAAGATCGATTAATGCAGCAGCCTGATTTAGGATTCGCAGGCTCTATGATAATGGACTATGAACAACGAAATAAAATTCAATGCTGTGCAGTTAAATACTATCCTTTTTTTGCAGTTGCTAAATTGCAATTCAAAAATGAACTATGGGATGATGCAAAAGATTATATAATTAAGGATAAGCATATTTTTCAGCACGGTGCTAGTTTATTAATTCGTTATGCAATGATTGAGCGCGTAGGATTATTAGACGAGCGTTTTTTCTTGTATGCTGAAGAGCATGATTGGCAAGTGCGAGCTGCGAAATTAGGTTATGGCAATGAATTAGTGGTGCAAAGTAAAGTATACCATAAAGGTTCTATGAGTACAGCCAATGCGCATCATTTATTCTACTATTACTATAATGCCTCCGCTATGAAATTTTCCTATAAGTATCATTCTTTTGTATTGCGTACTTGGAATGTTTTCGCTCTTTTGGGCATTAGCATAATAAGAACAAAAGGCAATTTAAAGGCTTTGTGTTGGGGTGTAAAAGGAATTTTACTCGGATATTTAAAACCAAATGAAAATGCAAACATGTAAACTTTTTGGTTTCGATTTTATAAATGCTACTCATGTAGCTGAAGTGGTAGATGATGTTATGCGTGCTATTCAAATTGGCGACTCCGTGCAGCATATAGTTACGCCAAACGCTTATTTATTGCAAGAGCTCTACAAAGAAGGGAAGGAATCGCTTTTGCATTTTGCGCAAGCAGCAAAATGGGTTTTGCCTGATGGTATGCCTATTGTGTGGATGAGTAAATTGAAACACAAAAATGCGCTGAAAGCAAGATTAACCGGAAGTGATTTGTTTCCTATTTTGTGGGCGCGCATAAAGCAAGAACACCTAGCGGCTACTTTTGTTTTGCCCAATACACAGTTAGGAAATTTATTTTGTCAAGAATATCCTGCTTGCAATGTTTGTACCCCTGCATTTTTTGATGCAGCAGATGAGACATATATTAATTTTCTTGCGCACGATATATGCCAATTATTGGCTGCTCAAAATAGCCAGTTTTTATTTGTCGGCTTAGGCGATCCTAAGCAAAGTTTGATTGGTATACAAGTTGCCAGATTGTATGAGCAACTGAATCCGGGAAAGCAATTAATAATTGCCTATTTAGGCGCCTCCTTTGAATTTTATCATGGCTATAAAGCGCGTGCGCCCCAATGGATTACTCAATTAGGATTGGAATGGCTTTATAGATTCTATAAAGAGCCTAAGCGCCTTTGGAAGCGCTATACTGTGGGGAATATTAGATTTCTGCTAATAGCTTTTAAAGAGCTAATGAAAAAATAAATTAGGCTAAAAGCCAGTTGCACATTTTATATAAAACACGTGCACCTACTATAGCATCAATACCATCTTCCATGTGCTCTCCACAAGAAACTTCATTCAAGTCGAAACCAATAATTTCTTTGCCGCTTTGTTTTAAAAGTTTGAACAGATAATAGATTTGTTCTACTTCAAATCCTCCAGGAACAGGCGTTCCTGTATTCGGACAAAGTTTTGGATCTAAACCATCAATATCAAAACTGATATATACTTTTTGTGGAAGTTCGTCAATGATTTGTAGGCATTGTTCTCTCCAAGTGATACCTTCAAACTGTTGTTCTTTTATATTCTTATCAAAGAAGGTGCTTATGCGCTGAGGGTTCTGTTGTATTAAGATTAGTTCATCATCGCAGTAATCGCGAATGCCTACTTGAACTAATTTTTTCATTTGTGGTATTTCTTGAAGTACATTATACATCACCGACGCATGAGAATAGTTGAATCCTTCATATGCTACACGCAAGTCGGCATGTGCATCTATTTGTAAAATACCAAAGGATTCATGCTGCTCGCTCAAAGCCCTTAAATAACCAAGGGGTGTACTGTGGTCTCCACCAATTAAGCCAACGCGTTTTCCTTTTGCAAGTAATTTTTTAGTATGGTTATAAACCCAATCATTCATGAATTGACAACCTTCATTAACTTCATTTAATTTGCCATTCAATTGTACATTATCTTCTACATTTCCCCCTTCGCATAAATGGGCAATAATTAACTCTGCACACTGACGAAGAAAATCACTTTTCTTTCTCAATGTTTTATCTATTGGAACCATATAGATCCCTTTTTGCCATGCATCCGTAACATCTGGATCGTAAAGGTCTACTTGCATAGATGCTTTAAAGATATTTTCTGGCCCTCTTGCAGCGCCTTCTCTGTAGGATACGGATACTTCCCATGGAACGGGTAATAAACAAAGAAGTGCATCCTCTTCGGTAAAAGGCAAACCAAAAATGGTATTAGAGCTTAAGCCAACAGAATTTGGGTCGAAAGTGTTTAAAATGGACATGGGAAAAATATAAATAATAAAATACGGGAGCAAATGTATAAACTAAATTCAAACAATGCGTTTATTTAGTATTTTTGTTGCAAAATTTTTATTTATCTGTTTGAGCAAGGTTTTATGAAAAGAACGCACATTATTTTATTGGTTTTAATTGCTATTGGGGTAGGGGCTATAGTAGCTATGTTTGGAGATTTTAGTACCTATGAAACCTTTGCATCGGCGGCTAAAAATCCTACTAAAAAAATACATGTAATTGGTTTTTTAGAAAAAGACAAAGCCATGATTTATAATCCCGTTGTAGATGCTAATCATTTTACTTTTTATGTAAAAGATAAAGCGGGTGCAATAAATCAAGTGGTATTTAATGGTGCCAAACCTATAGATATTGAAAAATCAGAGCAAATAGTAATGATGGGCTATATGGATGGCGCTGTGTTTCGATGTTCTAAAATACAAATGAAATGCCCATCTAAATACAAAAAAGATCAAGTTGCTGTAGGCAATAACTAATTCTACTTTCTAAACTCACTATTCTTGAATACTACTTTCTTAAACGAACATCTATTACCTGGCCAATTAGGTCATTTAATGGTAATAAGCGCATTTGTTGCTTCTTTATTTAGTGCCTTTGCTTTTTTTAATGCAGCAAAATTTGAGCAGCAAGATCCGACAGTAGCTTCTTCATGGCTTTCAATAGCTCGTAAGTTATTTATGGTGCATGTGCTTATGGTATGGGGTGTATTTTTCACACTTTACTTTATTATTTATAAGCATTATTTTGAGTATCACTATGCCTATGAGCATTCATCCTTAGCCTTACCTACCAAGTACTTATTGTCTTGCTTTTGGGAAGGGCAGCAAGGTTCTTTCTTACTTTGGATGCTTTGGCACTCTATATTAGGTTTATTTATTTTATACAAATCGGATAGCTTACAAGCCCGCACGATGACTGTTGTAGGTATTATACAAGCATGCCTCAGCACCATGTTATTGGGTATTTTTATTACCGAGAGCGTTAAAATTGGCACAAGTCCTTTTGCTTTGTTGAGAAATCAAATGCAAGGTGCTCCCATTTTTTCACAGCCCGATTATATGCAGTATATTAAAGATGGGAATGGCTTAAATGAGTTATTGCAAAATTATTGGATGGTGATCCATCCGCCTATCTTGTTTTTAGGATTTTCTCTTACGCTTGTTCCATTTGCCTATGCAGTTGCCGCTTTATGGAAAGGAGAGTTTGTTCATTTTATTAAGCCTATCATCAATTGGTCATTAGTTGCCGGTGGAGTATTGGGTTTAGGCATTATGATGGGTGGTGCTTGGGCATATGAATCATTAACCTTTGGTGGATATTGGGCATGGGATCCGGTAGAGAATGCATCGTTGGTGCCTTGGTTATTGTTGGTGGCGGCATTGCACACAATAGTGATATTTAAAGCAACGCAACGATCTTTAGGGGTAAGTTTAATCTTATTTATTTTATCGTACACGTTTATTTGGTACTCTACGTTTTTAACTAGAACTGGCATATTAGGAGATACATCTGTACACGCATTTACCGGAGAGGGAAGTTCTTTACTTTGGCATTTATTAATTGTGTTATCGATAGTTTTAATTCCAGGCATTGTTTTGTATGTGTATCGCCGAAAACTATTTCCAAAAATTGAACAAGAAGAAGCATTACTATCCAGAGAGTTTTGGATGTTTATTGGGGCTTTTATTATTTTCTTGTCATCCATACAAATTATACTTACCACTTCTATTCCCGTTTGGGCGCCTCTAGTAAAATGGATAAGCGGCAAAGAGGTAGCGCCTCCTAATGATCCCGTCCAGCATTATAATGCAATTCAAATTTGGTTGGCTATACTCATTACCTTCTTATCGGCAAGTGCTTTATTCTTAAAATTCAAAAACTCCGATTGGAAACCATTATTAAAGAGATTTACGATTATAAAATCGATAAGCCTTTTAGCTGCCATCATAATTGCATATGTAGAAACCATCAATAAAGTTCCCGTGTTTTTATTATTGTATGCGGCATGCTTTGGTACTGTAGCTAGTATCTATTATGCTATTTATATACAAAAGGGTGTATTTAAAAAAATGGGACCAGCCATTTCTCATCTTGGATTTGCTTTAGTCATCTTAGGTATAGTTTTGTCTTCCTTTAAAAAAGAAGTTTTGTCTATTAATACCATGGGCGTATTTATAGATTTAGGGCAGAAGACGATGCAGGAGAAAGTGAAGGAAAGTCAAGAAAATGTGCTGTTGTTTAGAAATACACCGATAGCTATGGGTCCTTATTTGGTTACCTATCAAGGCGATTCTACCAGTACTACAGATCCAAGAACATTTTTTAAAGTGCATTATGAAGTTAGAGATACGGCTACTCAAAAAGTAGTGGAGGCATTTAATTTATATCCCGATGCATTTATAAATTCAAAGGGCAAATCGGGACTAATTGCCAATCCAGCATCCAAACATTATTTACATAAAGATATCTTTACCTATGTTACTTCTGTTATAGATCCGTCTAAGAAAAATGACACCAATAGTTTCAAACATACCGTTGTAAAAAAAGGAGATAGTATTTTTGTGAATAATGGTTTTGCAGTTTTCGAAGGCTTTACAACCCATCTTGAAAAGAGAAATATTCCAACACAGACTGGAGATATTGCAGTAGGGGCACAATTATCTGTATATAATTTGAAGGGAAAACAAATGGAAGCCTTGCCAATTTATCTTATTCGCGGACAAGAAGAGGTTTTTATAAATGACACCTTGACTTCTATGCAATTAATTATGCAGTTTGCAAAGATCAATCCAAAAGAAGAAACAGCAGATATAGCCGTGAAGCAAAATAATAGTAAGGATGACTATATTGTAATGAAAGCATTGATTTTCCCGTATATCAATGTTTTATGGTTGGGGGTTGTGGTAATGGTCATTGGATTTTTCCTATCCTTCTATAATAGAAAAACAAAAAAGGAAATCAAGTAATGAATTGAATTAAAACATAAAAAAAGCGCATTGTTTTGACAATGCGCTTTTTTTATGTTCGTTGTAATGTTATTTATTCCAAATAGATGTTTTACCACCTACGTAGGTAGGCCAAGCAAAATTATCAATATTGCCATTAGCATCGATGATATAATAGTTTACATGCATTAATCCGTTTTTGCCATAGAATAAATCTTTGGTTATAAACCCTTTGCCTTCAATCGTGTTGCCATTTACCACTTGTTGAGCTATATAAATAGTATCTCCTTTAACGGTAGCTACAACAGATTGGGTAAGAGAATTTCTGAAAGATTTAATAATTACTTCATTTTTTGCAACACCATTCTCTACAGAAACAGCATAGGCTACATTATTAGAGATGGATCCATCTTCCGTTACCATCCAAACACCTTTAAATCGGTCACGCGTCATTGTTTCGCATTGATAACCTTCATAACCTGTTGGACATAAGCAAGCCCCGTCTCTACATACACCACCATAAGCACATACAATAGATTGGCATTTTTCTTGGGTGCAAGATTGGTATAACATTGCAGTAAAAATACCTGCAACGCCTAATGTGGTTAATAAAATAGATTTAAAAGTAGTTTTCATCCTAAAAAAATGATAGTTATAAGTTTTAAAGATAGGTTAATCTTGATAATTATTCAAAAATTGGGCCTAATTTTTTTCTATTTCAGCTTTGTAAGCACGGATGCCATTGAATATTGCTCTTGATATTTCATTAAGACCAACTTCAGAGTTCATATATTCTTCTTCACTCGGATTGTTAATGAATCCACATTCTACCAAGACGCCAGGCATTGCACTGCCTGCCAATACTTCTAATCCCATTTGTTTAACACCTCTATCTGTTCTACCTTGACTCGTAAATTCTTGTTGAATATAGGTGCCTAATAAAACACTATTGCCTTGGAACGCTTGAAGGTATTGAGCAATAATTATAGCCGTTTGAGGGTCGTTCATGTCGAGCATGCCCACTTCTTCCTCTACATTATCAGTATTGCTGGTCATTGCGCTTGCCTTTTGTCCGGCTCTGTGCAAACCAAGAATCTGCACTTCGGTTCCCGATGCTGTAGTTTCATGATGGTGTATTACTCGGTAAATTGGAACTTGTACTCTCTTTTTCTTCTTTTTAATCGTTTTATACCCTTCAAATATGCGCTCCGTGCTGCCTTTGGATGAATTGATGTGGATGGATACAAACAAGTCAGCATTTGCTTGATTTGCAATTCTATGGCGTTCTTTTAAGCTTGGGTAAATATCCGTTGTACGCGTATAAATAACCTCAACATTTTTCATGTTTTTCTCAATTAATGCTCCTAATCGAAGAGAAATCTCTAAGGTTAGGTCTTTTTCATGAGAGAATTTGCCACCAGCACCAGCATCAGATCCGCCATGGCCTGCATCTATAACAATTTTATGGAGTCCTTTGCCGGAAGCAAAAACTACCATTGGGCTAAACCCAATTAAATATAAAAAGAGTTTTATATAGAATTTCATATACTTTGTTAATAAAATAGGTTTGTTCTTAAATATCAGCTTGGAATATTTATTTTTGTCGCCAATAACCATGCACACAAAACCTAAAAATACTTTAAAATTTTGCAAAATCAATTCCTTTTTCGGGTTATTGATAATTTTTTGCATTTTTTTAGTAAAACTATCTAGTGCACAGCAAAAGAAAGTAGCCACAAAACAAAATACCTCAAAAGCTTCCAACGATACTAAAAAAATCAGTAGAAGAGATTCTTTAATCCTCCCCATTAGTTCCAATACAATAAGAGATTCTATTGTTTTAGATACTTCAGTACAAAAAATTACTTTGCCAGATGCTGTGTTGAAGAAAATGAGCAAAACAGATCAATTAGCCTATCAATTAGGTATAAAAATATCTAAAGATGCCTTGCCAGCAAAAGTGGTTACGCAAGCTAAAGATTCTGCAATAATGGATGTAGCGAACAATCGTTTTTTATTATTTGGGGCAGCCGAATTACAATATGAGGATATTGTTTTACAATCGGGTAAATTAGATTATAACCAATCGAATCAGCAAATAAAAGCATTACCTGCTTTAGATTCTAATCATGCGATCAGCAATAAAAAGCCTTTGTTTAAACAAGGTGCGGAGTCCTTTACGTACGATTCTTTACTATACAATTTCAAGCTCAAAAAGGCCATAGTGCGCAATGCGCATTCTCAGTATGGAGAGGGATTTGTGATTAGTGATCAGGTAAAAAGGAATGCGGATCAATCTATCTACGGATGGCAAAATGTTTATACAACCTGCTCTTTAGAACATCCGCATTTTGGAATTAGAGCAAAGAAAATTAAAGTGATTCCGGATAAGATAATTGCCACTGGCGCTGCTAATTTAATGATCGCTGATATTCCAACGCCTTTATTTCTTCCTTTTGGTGTTTTCCCTATTGCTAAGCAGCAATCATCGGGATTTAAAATACCTGGATATACCATGGAAGCGCAACGAGGATTGGGCATTACCAATGGCGGATATTATTTTAATCTGAATAGACATATTGATTTGTTATTTTTAACTAATATCTATTCAAAGGGAAGTTGGGGCGCAAGTGCAATTTCGAATTATAATAAACGATATCATTATAATGGCGGCATTTCTTTGTCCTATGCTTATAATAAAATTGGCGAAGCCTATGAAAGTTCGAGTTCTCTTACCAAAGATTTTATGATCAATTGGAGACATCAAGTAGATGCAAAGGCAACTCCTGGTATAAATTTTAGTGCGAATGTAGTAGCCGGCACTTCGTCTTATTATGCTAATAATAGCTATAGTGCGAATCAGATCTTAAACAATCAATACCAATCAAATATCTCCTTCTCTAAGAATTGGATTAATAAGCCTTATTCACTTACCATAAGTGCTCGTCATAGTCAGAATACACGAACTCGACAAGTGAATGTAACCTTGCCAGAAATGAATTTTTATTTAGGTTCTTTCAATCCCTTTCAAAATAAAAAATCGGCTACGACGCACTGGTACGATAAAATCAATATGAGTTACAACATGACGATGTTGAATCAATTAACGTTTTACGATACCAGCTTTAATATCAATGCAGTCTCCTTATCCGATTTTAGAAATGGCATGAAACATGTTCTTCCTATTGGATTTTCTACCAATATTTTACGCTTTTTCAATTTCTCTACTAATATTAATTATACCGAATATTGGCTTACAGAACGAAACACAAAATCATTTAATGATCTAACTGCAAAAATTGACACGGTAAACCAATATGGTTTATTTGCGGCTAGAGATTTAAGCGCTTCAGCTACAATTTCTTCTCGTATATATGGCGTTCATTTCTTTAAGAAAGGGAAAATTGCTGGTATCCGACATGTAATTACACCCAGTATAGGAGCTGGATTTATTCCAGACTACGCAACAGCACCCTTTAATTATTATTATTTGAGCAGAATGGATACTTCTCAAAGACGGTATTATATGTCTCCATATGAAAAATCATTAATAGGTGTGCCGGGATTAAATCAATATGGAAAAATCAATAGTTCGATCAATTTCAATATTCAAAATAATCTGCAATTGAAAGTGAGGAATGGAAAAGATTCGGCCTCCGGAACTAAAAATGTATCTATTATAGACGGATTGTCCTTCAGCTCGGCTTACAATGTAGCTGCCGATTCTTTTAATTGGAGTGTGATCACGGCTGGATTTAGAACAAATTTGTTTCAGCATATTGGAATTGCAGCAGGTGCAGTTTATGACCCCTATGCTTATGACTATGTGAATGGAAGAAGAAGGCCACAATTATTATGGAATGAAAACGGCCAACTAGCTAAATTAGCCAGTGCAAATATGTCATTAAATGCGAGCTTTCATTCCTCCCAAAAAGACACAAAAGTTAAAGACAAGGAAAACAATCGCCTGTTGAGTAACAACGGCTATTCCAATTATATTGATTTCAATATCCCATGGAATCTTACCATGGCGTATAGTATCAATTTGTCTAAATCACCTACTAAAACGATCAATAAAGACACCCTGGTTTTTTCACAGACATTGATGATGAGTGGTGATTTTAATTTGACCAAAAATTTTAAAATAGCATTTAGTTCGGGCTATGATTTTATATATAAGCAATTGACGTTTACTTCTATTGATATTTATAGAGATTTACACTGCTGGGAAATGCGTATCAATGCTATTCCTTTTGGACCACGAAAAAGTTACAGCTTTACGTTAAATGTAAAATCTGCTATTTTACAAGACTTGAAATTGCTTAGAAGAAGAGACTTTAGAGATGCTGTGTATTAACAAAACAAACAAAATATTACTTATTATTTCTTTTTGATTATTTTTACACCCAATAGAATTATATTTTTATGGCAATTGTAGATTTAGTAATGCCCAAAATGGGTGAAAGTATTATGGAGGCAACCATTTTAAAATGGCATAAGCAAGTAGGCGATGCTATTAAGATGGATGAAACAATGCTTGAAATTGCTACCGACAAAGTAGATAGCGAAGTTCCTTCTACAGCTGCGGGCACTATTACTGCTATTCTTTTTAATGTAAATGATGTGGTTCCTGTAGGTACGGTTATTGCACAAATTAGTACAGATGCAGCTGGCGCAAGCGTTGCAGCACCTGTTGCTGAAGCTGCTCCTACACCTGCTCCACAACCTGCACCAGTTGCACCTGCTCAACATGCAGCAGCCGTTGCTTCTTCATCTAATGCGGATGGTGCTCGTTTTTATTCACCATTAGTCTTAAATATTGCGGCTACAGAGCATATTAGTATGGCAGAATTGGAACAAATTCCAGGAACAGGCAATGAAGGTAGAGTAACTAAAAAAGATATTTTACAATATGTTGCTAATCGTTCTGCTGCACCGGTAGCAGCGCCAGCACCAACGCCTGCACCTGCAGTAGCAGCTGCTCCAGCAGCTTCTGCAAATGTTACAGCAACAAGCATTCCGTCTGGAAATGTAGAGATTATTGAAATGGATCGTATGCGTAAGCTTATTGCTGATCATATGGTAAGAAGTAAAGCTACTTCTCCACATGTAACCAGCTTCACAGAAGCAGATGTTACTAATATTGTTAAGTGGAGAGATGCTAATAAAGCTAAATTTGAAAAACAATACGGTGAGAAGATCACCTTTACTCCAATTTTCATTGAAGCTATTGCAAATTGTATCCGTAAATTCCCAATGATTAACGTAAGCGTTGATGGAAATAATATCATCGTTAAAAAGGATATTAATATTGGTATGGCAACTGCATTACCTTCTGGCAACTTAATTGTACCGGTTATTAGAAATGCAGACACCAAGAATTTAATTGGATTAAGTAAAGATGTAAATGGATTAGCAAATGCTGCTCGCAATAATAAATTAAAGGCAGATGATACCCAAGGCGGCACCTTTACCATGACGAATGTGGGTACCTTTGGAAGTCTAATGGGTACGCCGATTATTAATCAACCGCAAGTAGCTATTTTAGCGGTTGGTAGCATTAAGAAAAGACCTATGGTTTTAGAAACACCTTCAGGAGATGTAATAGCTATTCGTCATATGATGTATTTATCGCTTAGTTATGATCATCGCGTAGTAGATGGCTCGTTAGGCGCTAGTTTCTTAACGGCAGTTGCCAATGAATTGGAAGCTTTCGACATCAACAGAAGCATTTAAAAATCAATAACTTAGCATATTTAGCCACCTTAGGGTGGCTATTTTTTTTTAAAAAATATAGTACTATGCATTGCATAGTACTATATTTTATCTATCTTTGTGATTAAATAGCACAATTATGAATATTGAGAATACGCAAAGTCAGTTAAAGAAGGGGGTTTTAGAGTATTGTATTTTATCTATTATCAAGAATGGGGAAGTTTACCCATCCGAAATTATAGAAAAGATGAAAGCGGCCAATTTGGTCATTTTAGAGGGCACCTTATATCCTTTACTAACCCGACTTAAAAATGCAGATTTGCTGAGCTATAGATGGGTGGAAAGTAATTCTGGTCCTCCAAGAAAATATTTTTCTCTCACAGATAAGGGCAAAGCATTTTACACGGAGCTTCAAAATACCTGGATCGAAATACATAATGCCGTTCAAATCATTACAAAAAAATAATTATGAAAAAAGTAATACAAATAAATTATCAAAATGCTGTTTTTACTATAGAAGAAGCAGCTTACGACTTACTTAAAAATTATATTGAAAGTCTAAAGGACTATTTCAAAAAAGAAGAAAGTGCAGATGAAATCATGCATGATATAGAATTGCGTATTGCAGAATTGATGAGTGACGCTATAAAGAAAGGCGCTTTGTGCATTACAGAAGAAATTATTACTGCGATCACATCAAGCATTGGCAATCCTAATGACCTAGCAGAAGAAGCGGCTTCTTTTGAAGAGGAACAAAAAAATGCTAACCAAGATACAGCTGCAGAAAGCGAACAGCCCTATAAAAATTGGACCCGCGCATCAAATCAAAGTATGTTGGGCGGAGTTTGTGCTGGAATCGCAAAGCGTTATCAAATTGATGTGACCATCGTTCGACTGTTTTGTGTATTGTTTTTATTCACGGGTATAGGATTTCTGTTGTATTTAGTACTATGGGTCATATTGCCCTCGGAGCCCATTCCTGCATTCACTAAAAAGCGATTATTTAGAAGCCCCGATAATAAACGAATAGGCGGAGTATGTGCCGGCTTGGGCTATTATTTTAATATGGATGCATGGATTTTTAGAATTTTATTTCTTATTCCCTTTTTACCCTCTTTTTTCCATTGGCATAGCTTTTTTTTCTGGCATGAAGGTAGCTTTAGTGGCTCATCTATATTGATTTATGTCATTATGCTGATTATCATTCCTAAGGCTAAAACTGCTGCTGATAAATTAGAAATGAAAGGCCAGAAAGTAGATTTAGATGCTATTAAAGATGTGGTGAATAAGGATTTAAAAAATTTAGATACAAAAGCACATAAATTTAGTGAGCAATTTAAATCTTCCTTCAAAAATGGCAAGCATACCGATGCCGCAAAGGAGATAAAAGACGCCGTAAATCCTTTATTTAAACTTATTAAAATGGTAATTGCATTGGTTGTGTTTTGCTTTGCCTTTTTCTTTGTTTTACTAA
>CAIWHF010000291.1 GCA_903912405.1 uncultured Bacteroidota bacterium
ATCATCTTTCCCATCTTTATCTAAATCGCCAATTGCAGGTGCAGCGCCGTTTAAGTTGAGGGTATCTATGGATAAAAAATTATTATTTATAAGAGTAAACGATCGATTTCCTGAAGTAGACGTATTTTTAAACAATAATAATCTACTTAGCAAACTGCCACTATTTTGATAAAATCCATCGGAACCAACAATTAAGTCTTTTTTACCATCTCTATCATAATCATAGAAAAAAGGTTTTGAATTAGTACCTAAATCAATCATTTTCTCTGAAAAGAAGCTATCAGAAACATAAATAAAGCTACTGTTCGTATTAGTTCCAATATTTTTATAATACAAGGTATTTTTATAATTCTGTGTATTATTAGCAAATGGAGCTACTAAAATGTCCTTGGCCCCATTTTGATCGATATCTATATAATAGCAAGCAGGCATTGTATTCATGACTGCAGGCACACCCATACCAGGCCAAGTAGTATCTTGAGCAACAATGCTGTCTCTATTATGGCTATAATCATATTTGCCATTGATCAGTAATTGTACATCATTATAAGATACATTTCCATTCAAATAATCATAATCACCATCATCATCAATATCTAAAAGACAAATGGTATTGCCAGAATGTAAGGTTGTTTTCGCAAGTGGAATAACATTAAGATCTTTTGGCTTCCCGCCCATTAACCCACACGTTTGGTTTAACATTTGGGTTTTTACAAATCCTTGGTAGCTTTTACCCCAGCATTCATCTCGTAGTATAATAGCTATAGAATCATTAGGCATGGCATATTCTATCTGCATATTTTTATAATAAGCAATAAAGCCTCCAAAAACATCGTAACTAAAAAAATCTAAATCCCCATCAAAATCTATATCTACAAAGCCAGGCAAATCGGCAGGTGAAACATACGCATTAGCATCTAATGTTGGTTGAGAAGGTGTAGGTGTAGGATATCTCAAGTTTTTATAAAAGCTAAAGCATAGTTGATTCTGAGTATTATAATATCCTTTAAACGCTGCAATACCTTGAATACCTTTATGAAATAGATCAACAATGCCATCTCTGTTATAATCTATTAATTTTAAGTAATTAACAACTGCAGGAAAATTAGTAGCATACTTAGGGTCATATTTATAATCAGGTACCGAACTAATACTTTTATTTATAAATGTAATAACTTGAGAGGTTGCATTGTCATATACAACCAAATCCTTTTTACCATCATTATTTAAATCAGCGAGATTATATTGCGGATTATTAAACCCGCCACACCATGCCATTGTTTTCAGCACTGATCCTTGAAAAACAGTGGTAGTAGTATCCATTTGGAAAACCTTACCTTGTTGCTGTGCAAAAAGATTCATGCTGTTTGTTAAAAACAACGTGCCGCATGCAATAATTAAGAATTTCATTTTAATACGATTGTTCATAGTTCTATTTTAATGGAGAACCCGGTTCTTTTTTAAAATGATTATAAACCATTTTATCTGCTATAGCAGGTAATAATTTATTCAACCAAACCGTAAGTTTACCCAAAGCACCTATAATTAAAACACGCTTACGTTTATGAATCGCTTTATAAATTAGAGCTGCACAAGTTGCTGCCGACATTAACTTCGATTCTTCCAATGGCGTTTCCCCTTGCACAGAACCATCACCCATACGAGAAACATTTCTAATATTGGAAGCGGTAAAGCCAGGTGATACCCACATCACATGGGCACCAGAATATAACAGTTCTGTTCGTAAAGATTCTAGAAAGCCTTGCATAGCAAATTTAGAAGCACTATAACCCGATCTGCCAGGCAAACCACGATAACCTGCAATGGAAGATATACCAACAATAACCCCTTTTTGAGCTTTAATGCTTTCTAAAGCATATTTAGTACAATAAACGGTACCCCAAAAATTAATATTCATTAATTCTTCAAGTACTTTAATGTCAGTATCTTCTAATAGAGAACGCATACTAATTCCAGCATTATTTATTAAGACATCTATGTAACCCCATTTCGTTTTTATGGCTTCAATAAATTGCTTACAAGCAATTTCTTTACTTACATCTACAGACATTACCATCAATTGCCCTGCATCTATAAAATGCGAATAGGTATGCAATAACGCCGAACAATTTCTGGCACAAACGGCTACAAAAACGCCCTCATCTAAAGCTTGTAATGCTAAAGCCAACCCTATACCCGAAGAGGCGCCTGTGATAACAACAACCTTGTTTCTCAATGTGAATAAATTTTTATAAAGTTAATGATTAATTTATACTTTAAAATTGTTTAATAACAATTAGTACTCTAAATTTACCATAAAATAAGGTAAATGAAAGTATTAATAATTATGGGGTCTGAAAGTGATAAGCCCATTATGAATGAAAGTCAACTATGGTTGAATTGGTTTGGAATAGAAAGCGAATTAGTAGTAGCCTCTGCTCATAGAAATCCAGATTTGGTAAGAGAATTAATGGTCAATGCAAATTCTAATGGATTTGGTGCTGTTATTGCAGCAGCTGGAATGGCAGCAGCATTACCTGGTGTGTGTGCGGCATACACTTCCCTACCCGTTTTTGGCGTTCCTTTAGATGGTGGCTTACCAGGTGGTATCGATGCATTATATAGCATTGTACAAATGCCAGCAGGCTTGCCAGTAGGTACTTTAGCAGTGGGAAAAGCAGGCGCAAGAAATGCGGCCGTTTTATGTGCGCGCGTATTTGCTTTGAGCAATACTTCTATTGCAGCAAAAGTAGAAGCCTTTAAAAAACAAGGATATAAAATTTAATTATTAAATCGTTTTCATTTGACTGAAATAATTCTGAATGTAGAGCATATTAACCCATTAGAGTTTTTTGGGATTAATAATTCAAAATTTGAAATTTTGAAAAAGCAATTTCCTTTGCTTAAAATTCTATCTAGGGGCTCACAAATAAAGCTTTCTGGACAAGCAGAACAAGTAAATAGTGTTGCTACAAAATTACAATTAATCATTAGCTACCTTGAAAAAAATGGACATATTTCTGATGCTTATTTTAGTAGGATTATAGGCGAAGACGATTTAATGGAAGATCAAGCAGAACCCATTAATAATGATGTTTTAGTATTTGGACCCAATGGCAAAACGATTCGTGCCAAAACCGCTAATCAAAAATTAATGGTGCAATCGATAGATAAGAATGATATTCTTTTTGCTATTGGTCCAGCTGGTTCGGGTAAAACCTATACCGCTGTTGCGCTTGCAGTAAGAGCATTAAAAAATAAAAGTATTAAGAAAATAATTCTTACTAGACCAGCTGTAGAAGCAGGAGAAAGCTTAGGTTTCTTACCAGGCGATTTAAAAGAAAAAATTGATCCTTATTTAAGACCGCTATATGATGCCTTAGATGATATGATACCATCGGACAAACTCAATTATTTTATGCAAAATAGAATCATTGAAATTGCGCCTTTGGCTTATATGCGCGGCAGAACGCTTGATCATTCTTTTATTATTTTGGATGAAGCGCAAAACACAACTGATCTACAATTGAAAATGTTCTTAACGCGGATCGGCGCCAACGCTAAAGCCATCATTACTGGTGATATAACACAAGTAGATTTACCAAAAAATCAAAAATCTGGTTTGTTGAAATCTACTCGTATTCTAAAGAATATCGAGGGTATTGCTCATATCGAATTAGATGAGCAAGATGTGGTTCGTCACCGTTTGGTGAAGAAAATCATTAAAGCTTACGAAAAAGAACAAGAGTTTGAAGATCAACGAGAAGCAGAACGCATACAAAAAAGAGCCAACTTCAAAAGGGAAGATACAAATGAATAAAAAAAAGCGCTTGAGATTCAAGCGCTTTTTTTTATTTCGTTAGTTTTCTAAAAACACTTTCCAAACTTGAACTAGCCACATGCATAGCGGCTATATTAATATCTTCTTGAATGGACCATTGCATAATCTTCTTTCTTAGCATATCAGAATCATTGGTAGTAAATAAATACGTAGTTTCTGAAACAGCTTGAATTGATTTTTCATTTGTCAAATTTGACAGTTGTTTAATAGTTACAGGCTTTTCAAATACAACCTCTAACGTATTATCAGTATGTAGTTTTTGTAAGTTAGTAATAGCATCATTCGCTACAATTTTTCCGTTGGCAATAACAATCGCACTACTGCACATAGAGGTCACTTCTTGCATAATATGGGTAGAAAGCAATACTGTCTTCTCTTTCCCTAAGTTCACAATTAAATCTCTAATTTCTACTAACTGATTTGGATCCAAACCACTAGTAGGCTCATCTAAAATCAATACCTCTGGATCATGAATAATGGCTTGTGCCAAACCTACACGTTGTTTATAGCCTTTAGATAAAGCGCCAATTTTCTTATGGCATTCTTTTAATAATCCAGTTAATGCAATAACTTCTTCAACTTTATCTTTGATTTTATTTTTATCTATTTGATGTAAAGATGCTGCAAATAATAAATATTCACGCACATACATATCAAGATAGAGCGGGTTCGATTCTGGCAAATAACCAATTTTTTTTCTAATTTCAATGGGGTTTTCAGCCACATTTATGCCCCCTACTAAGATACTACCTGCAGTAGGCTCTAAGTAACCGGAAATCATTTTCATAGTAGTTGATTTACCTGCACCATTAGGACCAAGGAAACCCACAATTTCTCCTTTCTTTAATTCAAAAGAAATACCATCAACAGCATGTTGTGTGCCATAAATCTTAGTTAATTGCGTTACTTGTATTGACATAATTCAAAACTACAATTTTTAATGTTAAAAAAAAAGAAGTCGAGTATTACTACTCGACTTCTAATAATTTATAACTAATTTTACTTAACTCCTGTAAATCTGAAAGTGCTAGTTCCTAATGGATTATTAATATCAGCAATTTCTTCAATGATAGCATTCATTTTAGAACCATCTAAATCTGCATGCGTAACGGTTTTCTTACTACCTACTAATAAATCATCAACAGTGATGTAGGTATCATTTGCTTTACCAACAAATACTTTACCTGGTTTTCTTGCAAAAAAATAGGAAACCTCCTGAGGTGGATTAGATACATAAACCGTCATGGTATCTGGCAACTCAGGAAAAGTACCATTCTTAGAGGTTCCATAATACATGCCAATAAATCTTAAATAAACAGGATGTTCGCACTCTGTTCCTTCATATCCCGATTTGCATCTACAAAAACCTTCTGCACATGAGCCTCCATTCTTACATTTTAATAAGGTGCAATAGTCTTTTTCACAAGAAGTATATAATACACTCGATGCAATTCCAATGAAAAATAAAGCGGGTAATAAAGTATATTTTAGAAGCTTCATAGCTTATCTAATTTTAAATTCAGTTTCCAAATTACAATAAAAAAGTCAAAAACAACAAGTAATCTTCAATTTTTTACTATAATTCTATGTTTTCATCCCCTTCTTTATAGGGCACATAGGATACAATAAACTGAAACATCTCATCGGTAGTTTTCATACTACCTTTATTGTCGCTAACTAATCTTGGAGGAGTAAATGGATTTAATACATTTTTTACCGTATTGTCATACACCCCTTCAGCAATCATTAAACTGCCTTTGGGGATTTTTATTAATTTAGGAAAAGTGTAAAAATACTGCCAATTAAAATCCCAATTGGGTATATGAATCAAGGGTATGGTATCACCCTTTGGCACAACCGCATAGGCTTTAAAAGATTTGCCTAATAAATGCATATGTGGATTAATAGTAACTACTGAAATGTCATTTGGAATAATATATTGACTATGTACTTTTTTAACGGTATTTGGAAAAATTAATAAATTTGGCAATACGGGTGCTATGCCTAATGTACCTAATTGAAACTCTTGAAGGGGGCGTTTAGGGGGTATTTTAGCAAAGTAAATTTTTATATAAGAACTATCCCATAGGTCTGATTTAGAACTGCCATAATGTAAATCATTCAATAAAAAACATCCTTTTTTAGGTAGTAAATAACCTCCAATGCCGTTCTTATAGATTTGTGCATATACGCCTGGCAAATAATTGACCACTGATTTTTGTAATGCCGGATACGTACCATCATCGTTAGGTAAATCCATTTTTTCAAACACCTGTTTTATTGAACTATCATGCGAAGTTGGCAGCAAATATTCGCCTGCAAAAACCGTTTTTTTCTTTCCATCTTCATATTTTACTAGATCGCCATTAACATGGTGGACTACTTGGTGTTTGCCGGGTACAAATTCAATAACACTTACATAAGTGTCTGTAGGTAATTCAAAAGGTACTTTTACAATTAAAAATTGATCATTAGCATGTTGTTTGATAAAGGAAGGCTTAATCGCTAAAATTAAATCTGGCTTACCTAAAGTATAGGGATTTTGATTTAATTCATTATTAGCCTGCCCTATTGTATCTCCTTCTTTTAATCCATCATTGATCCATTTAGAAATTAATTGTTTATCATATACATCTAAAATGCGTTGATTAAGAAAACTACTATAATGAGGATCGGCAGGCCAAGGAGGCATAATATTATTTTCAACTACATATTTAATAGAAGATGAAAAACGTTTTGCTTCTTCAAAACTAGTAAGGGGAAGATGACCAGAATTCTTATAATGACAATAATTGCAATGGGTTTGAAGTAAAGGCTTAATATATGCTTTATAGGTAACTAGATCGGGCAACTTTCTTTCCTGACTACAAGCCATCCCTACTATACTCATAATGAAAAGAAAACGAATATTAAACATGTTTTTTAGTTTTTGATAAGCGACCTAAAAGTATACTAACATTTAATTCGTAACCAATTAATAATAAAATGGTATTCATCCATATCCACACCATGAAAGCTATTAAAGTACCAATAGAACCATACACTTTATTGTAATTAATGAAGTTATTCACCAATAAAAAGAAAACAGTGGTTACGATACTTATCATGATTGTTGCAAAAAATGCACCGATAGAAAAATGAGGAAAGGTTTGCACTACTGATGGCGCATATCTATAAATTAGCGAAATAGCATAAAAGGTTATTAAAAAAACAAGCAACAAACTTGATACTTTTAACAGCGCTAAATTCAATTGAAATTCTAACAAAATAGTATTTAGGATCGATGATTGTAAAACCAAAACGACCAAACTAAGGCATACAACTATTAATAAGAGCACAGTTAATTTTACAGCGGTCCATCTGCGCATAAACTGGGAGCGTTTCTTGTAAACAGAACTACTTTTGTCGAAACTGCGCATTAACCCCAATAAGCCATTTGAGGAGTAATAAAGGGTTAGTATAATACCAAAAGATAATAAATCAGAATGTTGATTTGTAAGAAAGTCTATAATTACTTGATTTATAGATCTACTGATACTCTTATTGGGTATGATCATGGATACCGTATTTACAATAGTTGTTTGCATACCATTAACTGGTAAATAAGGCAAGAGTGTAAATAAAAATAATAAAGTAGGTGGTATGGCCATCAAAAAATTAAACGTAACAGCAGCGGCTCTGTCTGTTAAGCTATTTTTCTTCAATTCATTGAAAAAGAAATTGAGTACTTCATATAATGTTAGTCTTCCAAAACCAGGCAAAACAATTTTCTTCATTATTTTAAATGAAAATTGCACTGGCTTTGTTCTAACGATCAACCATTCTAATTTGGTCATGCACTAAAGATTTTTAAGAATATAATCTGTTATGCGCTTGTATAGTTGATAGCGTGTAGATCCTCCATAAATACCGTGGTTTCTATTGGGATAAGTTTCGGAATCAAATTGTTTATTGTACTTAATTAAGTTATTAATTAAACTCATTTCATTTTGTACATGCACATTATCATCTGCCGTACCATGAATTAGTAATAAATTCCCTTTTAGCATATGTGCCATTTGATCAGGTGCATTATCATCATATCCTGCAGCATTTTCTTGTGGAGTACGCATATAACGCTCTGTATAGATGTTATCATAATACCTCCAATTGGTTACAGGCGCAACAGAAACGGCGGTTTTGAATATACTATTACCTTTTAAGATACACGTTGCACTCATAAAGCCACCAAAGCTCCAACCCCAAATACCAATTCGGCTTGGATCTACATACGATAAAGTAGCAAAGTACTTAGCAACATTCATTTGATCTTCGCTTTCATATTTACCTAACTGCAAATAGGTAGCCTTTTTAAAAT
>CAIWHF010000292.1 GCA_903912405.1 uncultured Bacteroidota bacterium
AATAATCTAAATCAAAAATAGGATAAGCAACCAATTGTCCGGGGCCATGATACGTGATATCACCACCTCAAATAGTTTTATAGAAACTAACTTGCAATTCTTTTAATCTCGTGTCATTTAATAGCAGATGTGACTCAAAACCACTTTTTCCTAAAGTATATACCGAAGGATGCTCGCAAAACAATAAATAGCTCTGCGTGGCAGCAGCATAAGTATCGCCAACTGATGCGGTTTTATAAAACTGTGATTTAACATCAATATTCTCTTTCAGTAAAGATTCTTGATAATCCCATGCTGAAGCATAATCAATTTTAGATAAATCCTTAAAAATTACATTCGGTTTCATAAATAACAGGCAACAAAATTAGTGATTAATTACAGCATTATTGCTATAATTTAAAGCCAACCAATTGACTTTTTTTTAACAATCAAATAAACTACATTTGTTGACGTTAATTATACAAACCAACTATGCTACAATTCATGAAAAATAAGGTATTGATTCCACTCTTGATAATGGGCTTTATTGCTGCTTTTTTATCTTTTAGATACATAAAAGAACTAGAACCCAATGTTTCTGCTAGTGTGGTAAAAAAAGAAATGGTATTGCAAACTATTTTAGCAGCGTTAGAGCAAGGTCATTTTGCCCCTAGAGCAGTTGATGATAGTTTTTCGAAAAGTATTTATAATAAGTTCATTTCTAATTTAGATTATGAGAAAAAATTCTTTACAAAAAAACAAATAGATAGTATTTCATTTTATGAATACACTTTAGATGAGGAATTAAAAGCAGGGAATATCTATTTCTTCCAAATCATAAATACAATGTTTTCTTCTCAAATTAGGAAAGTAGAAAGCTATTATAAAGAAATATTAAATAGAAAATTTACGTTTGAAAATAAAGATTCTGTATTACTTAATGGGGACAAATTAGATTTTGCTGCTAATGATCAAGCACTGTATTCAAGATGGTATAGTTTTTTAAAGTATCGTACCTTATCAAAATATCACACATTAAAATCTGAACAAAATGCATTAAAAGATTCTTCTAAAAAAGCTATTGTTTTGAAATCAGATGACAGTTTAGAAGCTGAAGCAAGAAGAGGTATTTTAAAGGATTATGATTCCTATTTTAAACGTTTAAAGAAATTAGACGAAAACGATCGTTTCACTATATTCATAAATGCCCTAACTAGTTGTGAAGATCCACATACCGATTATTTCCCTCCAAAAGACAAGAAAGCCTTTGACGAATCAATGTCAGGTACTTTCTACGGTATAGGAGCACAGTTGAAGGTTGAAGATGGCAAGGTTAAAATTGTAAATATAGTAACGGGTAGTCCTTGTTGGAAGCAAGGAGAATTGAAAGCAAATGATGAAATTTTAAAAGTTGGTCAGGGCAAAGAAGAGCCTGTAGATGTTCAGGGATATGATATTGAAGATGTGGTAAAAATAATAAGAGGCGAAAAAGGCACGGAAGTAAGACTAACCATAAAACGATTAGATGGCACTTCTAAAGTAATTCCAATAACTAGAGGAGAAGTATTAATGGAGGAAGTATTTGCAAAATCTGCAATTATTAATGATAAAAATTCAAAAATTGGCTATATCTATCTGCCTGAATTCTATGCCGATTTCCAACACAGAAATGGCAGACATTGCTCTGAAGACATTAAAAAAGAAATAGAAAAATTAAAAGCAGAAAACGTATCTAAAATTATACTTGATTTAAGAGAAAATGGTGGCGGCTCATTAGGTGATGTGGTAGATATCGCTGGCTTCTTTATAGACCAAGGACCTATTGTTCAAGTAAAAAACAGCTTTAGAGAATCTAGTGTATTATCAGATAAAAATCCAGGCACTTTATTTGATGGCAGTTTAGCCATTTTAGTAAATCAGAATAGCGCATCTGCTTCTGAAATATTAGCTGCTGCAATGCAGGATTATAATAGAGCAATTATTATAGGCACTCCAACCTATGGAAAAGGCACTGTACAAAACATGTTGTCGTTAGATGATTTCTCTAATAGCTTAGGTGACTTTGTAGAAAAAGCTAAAGCATACATCGTTGGGAAAGAAAATACAGAAATGGGTGCTTTAAAAATAACCATACAAAAATTCTATAGAATTAATGGTGGATCAACTCAATTAAAAGGAGTAAATCCAGATATTATATTACCCTCCGCTTACGAAGATTTAGACATTGGGGAAAGAAAAGACAAGGCTGCATTAAAATGGGATGAAATAGCTCCGGCATCGTATTCAAAAAGCAACAGTATTACTAACAAATCGGCTTTAATATCGGCTAGTCAAAAACGAGTAAACTTAAATCCGTTGTTTAATTTCGTGAAACAAACCAACGAAAAACTAAAGAAGAAAGAACAATATAATTATGTTCAACTAAGATACGAGGATTTTAAAAAAGAAATGGA
>CAIWHF010000293.1 GCA_903912405.1 uncultured Bacteroidota bacterium
CATTGCGCAATGATTCTTCTTTCAAGTTTACAAAATACACTTCCCAAATTTCGGATTTGTTTTCTTGAGGCACTATGGCAATTGCAATATCTTCTATATCCTCTCTGTGTATATCTTTTAACATAACTCGTATTAATTTAAAACCCAATCCATTACTCCTTTTACATACATCGGTATATCTAACAGAGATCCGTCAGCCGCTTTTTCTCCTCGTTTATATCCGAGACGCACAAAGATGATATTTTCATCAGGAATAACAACAATGTATTGACCTAATATTCCTCGGCAGTAAAAAATATGTTTCCCCGAAAAATCTCCTATCCACCAATGATAGCCATACACTCTATTAGGCGATCCGTTATTGACTAACGGTGCTGGGGTAACGCTTTGTGCTACATAAGCAGAATCAATAATCTGAGAGCCGTTCCATTTGCCATGATGCAAATAAAGCGAACCTATCCTCGCAAAATCACGGGCATTCGAATAAAAACAGCAATACGCTTTTTCTGTTCCATCTTTTTTATCGAGACTCCATTCAGCAGCATGCATCGCATTTAATGGTTTCCATAATTTCTCTGATGCGTATGTTGCAATATGTGTTCCTGTTGCTTTTTCAATAATAAATCCTAAAATTTGAGTACAGCCACTTTGATAATTGAATTCTTTTCCAGGAATCCCCACCACCTCTTGATTTTTTACTAAAGAGAACAAATTAGTGCCGTAATAAGCTTCGGTAGTTACACTTAAAGGATTGGCATAGGCTTCGTCCCAATTTAGTGCTGCTGACATCGTTATTAAATGCCTGATCGTTAATTGTGCGCGCGAGCCTGTTTTATATTCAGGAATAAATTCGCCTACTTTTTGATCGAGACTTTTTATTTTACCTTCATCAATAGCTATTCCTATTAACAATCCAATTATGCTCTTTGCCATCGAAAAAGAATTCGTATGTGAAGTATCGCTTTTGTTTTCCCAATACTGTTCATACAAAATACTATCATTTTTAATTACTAAAAAAGATACTGTTTTAAATTGCTCTAATGTCGACTTTAATTCATTCGGCATTGGTTTGCTATTGTAGTTTTTCGAAAGTGGCCATTCAATACCTTCACCTGTTGCGACCGTACGATGCTCAAATAAATCAAGGTCATCAATGCCTACAAAATTATATGCTAACGTCTTAAATAAATAGGTCTTTCCACTTACAAGAATAAACACTACTAGCATCAGCACTAACGCTACAATTGCTTTCAATAAAATTTTTAATGCTTTCATAAGCGTAATGTTTTATGAATTCAAATCGTGAGGTAAAGGTAGCGTTGCATTATCGCCAGCAATAACACCAAAGTTAAACAAGGATTGCATATTCAACAACACTTTCGACTTTACTTCCTCGATATCTACTTCTCTACCTAACTCAATTTGCAAGGACGTAACTCCTTTATCGGTAATGCCACAAGGCACTATCATGTTGAAATAACTTAAGTCGCTATTTACGTTAAATGCAAATCCGTGCATAGTTACCCAGCGACTGCACCGCACACCAAAAGCACAAATCTTTCTTGCCTTAATCGGATTTTCTTCATCGAGCCATACACCAGTTAATCCAGCAATTCTACCTGCCTTAATACCGTAATCGGCGCAGGTTAAAATCACAGCTTCTTCCAGATATCGTAAGTATTTATGAATGTCGTTAAAGAAATGATCAAGGTCAAAAATAGGATATCCTACTAGCTGTCCAGGGCCATGATACGTAATATCACCTCC
>CAIWHF010000294.1 GCA_903912405.1 uncultured Bacteroidota bacterium
AGCAGATTGTAAAGTACTTTTATCGTCAGCGTTTTGAGTGCTAGCTTCTTTTGAACTTACTACTTCTGCTGCCTTTGCTAAATAAGGTAAACCTTTATTAAACATATCATCTCGTTGCTTTTTAAGTCCTTCATATTTTTTAATCTCTGCTGCAGAACTACCAGCAATAGCATTCATTTGTTTGTTTATTTCTACGGCATTGTTATAGTATAGGGCTCCTAAGTTATATTGGTAGTCTGCTTGATTGCCATTTGCTTGAATTGCTTTTAAATAAGACGCTTCTGCTTTGCCAACTAATACAGGATCCACCATTGGTTTGCCCAACTTATCTTTACCATTCTTTGATAAATTTTCATACGTAATGCCTAAAGTAAATAATAACTCAGCATTGTTTGGGTCTTTACTTACCACATCTTCTAATTTTTTAACCAATTCGTCTTGCTTGCCAGATTTAATGTAATAGTTTAATTCTCTATTTGCAATTGCCTTATTATCAGCGTATTTTGATTTAGCATCAGCAAGCGTTTTCATGAAATTTGCTTCATCTTTTTGTTGCTCATAAGCATCCAATAAGAATAAATACATATCCGGATTTGTAACAATCGGATTAGAGGCTACTTCTTTTAGTAGTGCCATGTTTTCAGCCGTTTTACCTAAACTATTGTATCCATAAACTTTTAATCGTTTACCCAAAGCTACTACGGTATCAAAGGCTAAATTTCCAGTAAAGCGCTTTCCATCTCCGCATTTATTGATCATTTCCACCGTATCAAAATGATTAATAGCCGCTTGATAATTTTTTTCATTGAAAAAAGCTTCTTGGGCAGCATTAAAGTAAGAATTTGCACAATTCATCAATAGAATATTCACATTATCCTTTTCATAATCAGCCTTGAGCTTGATAACAGAGAATAGATGATTTGTTTCTGTTCTGTAATAGGCTTTTGCTGCATTATTCGCATCATCGTTCAATGAACTAAATATTAATGAAGCTAGATAATAGGTTTTGGGGTCTGCTTTGGTTTGCTCATTGGCCATGGCTTCTGTAACCGCTTTCACGCCTTTTTCATAATCTTTAGCGAAATAAGCAACTTCTGCTGCCTTTATATTTGATTTTTGAGCATTTGCAGCTTGGCCTACAAGTACGGTAAGTGTTATTAATAGGATTTTTTTCATAAGGTTTTAATTTTTTAGATAATGGATTTATGAATTTTGCTCTGTTGTTTCGGTGTCAGTCGTTGATTGATCATCTACAATTGGATTTTCTGTAGCGTTTTCAATGCTATCATCTTCTTCATCTTCTTGTTCAGCAATTCTAGCAATAGCCGCTATTTGATCATTTTCTTCAATGTTGATCAATTTTACCCCTTGGGTAGCTCTACCCGCTTCTCGGATCGAACTTACTTTCATACGAATGGTTATACCCGATTTGCAAGAAATCATAAGATCTTCTTGTTCTTCTATGGCTAATAATCCAACCAATGAACCAGTTTTCTCCGTGATATTAATAGTTTTTACACCTTTACCACCTCTATTGGTTACTCGATAGGTTGTTACTTCTTCTTTTGTTTCTTCGTCGATCTCGAAGAATGGCGTACGTTTTCCTAAACCTTTTTCAGAAACTACTAAGATTTGTTTGTTTTTGTCTTCTTTATGAACACAAATCATACCGATAGTTTCGTCATTTTCATCATCTAGTTCAATACCAAATACCCCAATTGCGCCTCTACCGGTATTTCTTACTTTGGTTTCTTCAAAGCAGATGGCTCTACCCGATTTCACGCCTATTAAAATATAACTAGAACCGTTGGTAAGGGCAACATTCAATAATTCATCCCCTTCTTGGATCGTAATAGCATTGACACCAGAAGATCTTGGTCGACTAAATTCTTTAAGGCTTGTTTTTTTGATGATCCCTTTTTTAGTACAAAGAATGATATTATGTTGCTCTATATACGCTTCATTGTCTAAGTCTTTAACATCAATAACCGTTTTGACCTTATCATCTGCCGGTAATTGAAGCATGTTTTGAATAGCTCTACCTTTAGCATTACGATCCATTTCCGGAATCTTATATACTTTAAGCCAATAACATCTTCCTTTTTCGGTAAAGATCAAAAGTGTATCATGCGTAGAAGCAACAAACAAATGTTCAATATAATCTTCTTCACGCGTTTTTCCAGCCATAGCTCCTCTGCCACCACGTTTTTGAGCTCTATAAGCGGCTAATGAGGTACGTTTGATATAACCCAAATGGGAAACGGTAATTACTACATCTTCTTCTTCAATTAAATCGAGCATATCCATTTCGCTGTCCGAATAGTCGATATCGGTTTTGCGCTCGTCACCAAATTTCTTTTTAATTTCTAACAATTCATCTTTGATAATTTGATATCTCAATGCTTCGCTATTTAAAATGGTATTTAAATAAACGATTAATTTCATCAATTCTTCATACTCCGATTTAATCTTATCGATCTCTAAACCAGTAAGTGTTCTCAAACGAAGTTCTAATATCGCTTTAGCTTGAATTTCTGACAAATCAAACGCAGCAATCAAACCATCTTTTGCTAATTCAGGCGTACTGCTTTCGCGAATAATTTTAATTGCTCTGTCTAAGTCATCTTTAGTACCGATTACTTTCATGTAACCTTCTAAGATATGCGCACGTTTTTTTGCTTCTCTTAATTCATATTCGGTTCTTCTTACAATAATCTCATGTCTGAAGTTTACAAACTCTGAGATAAGGTCTTTTAAATTAAGTGTTTTAGGTCGGCCTTTAACGATAGTAACATTATTGATACCGTAAGAGGTTTGTAATTCGCTGAATTTATATAATTGATTTACGATTACTTGTGCTACAGCATCTTTTCGCACATCTACTACAATACGTGTTCCATCTTTGTTAGATTCATTGGCAACATTGGTAATGCCTTCAATAATTTTATTATTAACTAAATAGCCAATTTTTTCTGTCAAGGCATCTCGACTAACTTGATAGGGTACTTCGTAAATTACAATTTGCTCTCTACCCGATTTTGTAGTTTCAATATTAACTTTACCTCGCAATACTACTCTACCCCTTCCGGTATGAGCACCTGCTTTAATACCTTCAATTCCGAATATGGTACCACCTGTTGGGAAATCTGGAGCCTTAATAAACTTCATTAGTTCATCGATGCTTACTTCATTATTATCGATATAAGCAATACAACCATCTATTACCTCACTTAAGTTATGCGGCATCATATTGGTGGCCATACCTACTGCAATACCAGAAGATCCGTTTACTAGTAATTGAGGGATCCTTGTTGGTAATACCGTTGGTTCTTGTAACGTATCATCGAAGTTGAGAGAAAAGTCAACGGTTTCTTTATCCAAATCTTCCATCATGCTTTCTGCATAACGATGCATACGCACCTCGGTATAACGCATAGCCGCCGGTCCGTCGCCATCTTGAGAACCAAAGTTACCTTGGCCATCTACCATCAAATAACGCATACTCCAAGGTTGTGCCATACGTACCATGGTATCGTATACAGCAGTATCTCCATGTGGGTGGTATTTACCTAATACTTCCCCAACAATACGTGCCGATTTTTTGTGTGCTTTATTAAAACTAACACCAAGTTCATGCATGGCAAATAAAACACGTCTGTGTACTGGTTTTAAACCATCTCTCACATCGGGTAAAGCACGACCTACAATTACCGACATAGAATAGTCGATGTAGGCAGTTTTCATTTGCTCTTCAATGTTTACATTAACGATTTTATCGTTCTCGTTGGGGTCCTGAATGGAATTCAATTCTTGAGTATCTTCTGACATAAAATGATATAAATTTCGCTTTCACAAATATATCAATTTATCGCCTATTTTTCTTGTTAAATAGCGCTTCTTAATATAATTGTGGGTAACTTTTAAATGTGTGAAAAAAATCTATTTTATGGCATAAAAAAAACTGCTGATTAAGCAGTTTTTTTATTAAAAATAGTGTATTATTTTTCCCTTATTTAGGCCATGCAAATTCGTTATTTACAATATACGGACTTAACTGTAATTCGCTACAAACTCCATCTTCAAAAAATAAAGAACAAGAGATGTCATCTACATAAAATAAATTAGGTTCTTCCTCATCTTCTTGCAATTTTCCCCAATTATTTTTAATAAATAATTCATCTACTTCATTTTTACTTAAACCTATAATAGCATTGCCTTTAAGCGTAAATTTCTCGTCACTAATTGCAATGCTACTTAGTACATAAGCATGCTCTTGATCAAAAGAAATGGA
>CAIWHF010000295.1 GCA_903912405.1 uncultured Bacteroidota bacterium
AGAAATCATGAATGGAATATCTATATTCTTAATAAATAACTTCTTTTTTTGTCCATCCTTAATAATCTTCTCTAATTGTTGTATTTGCTCTTCTTTATAGGTGTTCATTAAATTCTTGATAGTAGAATTATGAGGGTTTAATTGCGCATGTACCATTATTTTGTGAAATGATTGCTGTGCAAATATTTTATCTATCCAAGAATTTACAATTATTTCCATTTTTTCTAATGGTGAAATTGTTTTGTCTTCAATAAGCTCATTTAGCCTATTTTTCATGAATTGCATTCTATAGCCGAATAAGGATTTCATAAGATCTTCTTTTGATCCGAAGTAATAAGAGATCATGGCAATATTTATCGACGCTGCTTTTGCAATATCTCTAACAGACGTACTATCATAGGTTTTCTCAGCAAACAATTGTTCTGCTGCTTCCATTATAAGTAATTGTTTATCTGAAAATTCTTTATGCATTTACTGCAAAGTTAAACATATGTTTAATTTAAACAAATGTTTAACTTTGAAATACTTGTTAATAAATTATCAACTTATTTTACTCCAATGGGATTGATAATCTTGTTCTTTTAGAAGCATTCTAAGTGCTTCGTTTTGAGGGTTTTGTATGTCAGGGTCTTCCTTTACCACCTTCAGAGCTTCTATACGGGTTTCCTCTAAAATATCTTTGTCTACTAAAATATCAGCCAATCTAAATTTTAAAATGCCACTTTGCTTGGTGCCATACAAATCGCCTGGTCCACGCATTTGCATATCTTCTTCTGCAATTTTAAATCCATCATTGGTACTGCACATGATATCCATTCTTCGTTTACTTTCATTCGATTGGGTATGCGAACCTAGCAGTATACAATACGATTGTTCAGCACCTCGGCCAACGCGTCCTCTCAACTGATGCAATTGAGATAGTCCAAAACGCTCACTACTTTCTATAAGCATTACAGAAGCGTTAGGTACATTTACACCTACTTCAATTACCGAAGTAGCTACTAAAATATTGGCTTCACCATCAATAAAGCGCCGCATGTTCCTTTCTTTCAATTCATTTTCTTGTTTGCCATGTACCATGGCAATTTTATATTTATGATCAGGAAAGAAAACTTTTACTTGTTCATATCCCTTAGTAAGACTTTCATAGGCAAGTTTTTCATTTTCTTCAATGAGTGGATATACGATATAAGCTTGCCTGCCTTTGTCTATTTCGGAACGAATAAAATCCATAATTTTTGCACGATATTGTTCGTTTCTATATATCGTTTTTATTTCTTTTCGTCCAGGAGGTAGTTCATCTATGATGGAGTTGTTCAAATCTCCATATACGGTCATAGCCAATGTTCTAGGTATTGGCGTTGCTGTCATAACCAATACATGTGGAGCTAATTTATTTTTATTCCATAGTTTAGATCGCTGATCTACTCCAAATCTATGTTGTTCATCAATAATGGCTAATCCTAAATTTTTAAATTGTACGGTATCTTCAATGAGTGCATGGGTGCCAATTAGAATATGTATTGTTCCTTCTAATAATTCCTGCAAAAGTTGTCTGCGTTCTTTAATTTTAGTGCTGCCTGTAAGTAATGCAACTTTAATGGGCAGATCGCCAACTACATTTTTAATACTTTCAAAATGTTGTTTGGCTAAGATTTCTGTTGGCGCCATCATGCAACTTTGGAAATTATTATCTATTGCTAAAAGCATTGATAATATGGCTACCATAGTTTTTCCACTTCCAACATCGCCTTGAACAAGCCGGTTCATTTGAAACCCTGTGGTAGTATCTTGTCTAATTTCTTTTAACACTCTTTTTTGAGCATTAGTTAGTTCGAATGGGATAAAAGATTTATAAAATGTATTAAAAATAGTACCTACTTTTTCAAAGGTATATCCTTTTGTAGCATCGTTGAATGCTTTTACGCGTGCAATTTTTAATTGAGATACAAAGAGCTCTTCCCATTTTATTCGTCTTCTAGCGGCATTTAATTGTGCCATATTCTCTGGAAAATGAATCCATTTGAGGGCTTCATATCGTGAGCATAGATTATAGTTTTTACAAATGGCTATAGGTAAGTTCTCAACAATATCCCTGGCATTAATTTTCTCAAATAAATTGCTGGTTGTCTTAGCAATGCTCTTATTGTTAAGCCCTCTAAATTTTAAGTTTTCTGTACTTGGATAAACCGGTTGCAATCCAGCATTTAAAGACTGTTCATTAAAGTACTCAATTTCAGGATGCGCCAGATTGAGATGTCCGTTAAAGTTGCTGATTTTACCAAAAATGAGCAATAGTTTACCGTGCTCTAATTCTTTCTTTATATAATTTATACCTTGAAACCAGATTAATTCAATGGATCCTGTGGTATCTTTTACCGTAACAATTAATCTTTTTTTCCGTCCTTCTCCTTCTTCATAAAAATCATCAACTTTACCAATAAACTGAACCGTTTCTGATTGAGCATTGATTTGATTGATTTTGAGGATTTGTGTTCGATCGTAATAACGAAAAGGGTAGTGGTATAGTAAGTCTTGGTATGTATGAATATTGAGCTCCTTTCGTAATAAGGCGCCTTTTTGTGGACCTATTCCTTTTAGGTATTCTATACTAGTTGTTAATATTGAATTGGATGTTTGCAACGTACAAATTAATTATTGTCAACTGCTAAAACTGTTTTTAATTTTAGGAGTCTAGCTGTTTTCATAACTAAAACAATATTATCGGCATTGGCACTTTTATCTGCGTTAATAACAACCGTAGGTTCGATATCGCTAGATAGCATTAAAGCACTTTGCATGGAGTTTTTTAAGGAGTCTTTATTGATCAGCTGTGTGCCTACATATACTTGTTGTAAAGAATCTATAGATACCATAATGGTTTGTTTCGATTTGGTATCACTGCTCGCTTTGGGAATGCTTAATTTTACTACATTAGGATTAGCTAAAGTAGAAATGATAAGAAAGAAAAATAATAATATAAATAGGATGTCGTTCAACGCAGAGGTATGTGGCTCTGAATTTTTTCGTAAACTATTTTTTAAATTCATCGTAGCTAGTTTTAAGCAATTGTATCTAAAAAATCTGCAGCAGCAGCTTCCATTTTATTAACGGCTTTGTTGATTTGCGCGTTAATATAATTATAGGCTACATAAGAAAGTAAACCAATGATAAGACCTACAGCAGAGGTAACCATCTTTGTATAAATACCACCTGCAATATGTTCTAATGAAAACCCATCATGTTGGATATTAAAGAAAAGTATAATCATACCCGCAATCGTTCCTAAAAAACCAAACATAGGTGCAATACCTGCTATGGTAGATAAAATTGAGGTGTTCTTTTCCATTTGATACACTTCTAATTTTCCTACTTGTTCCATTGACTTTTCAATTTGTTCGTAGGGCTTATCCATACGATGAATACCTTTTTCAATCATTCTAGCAATAGGATGATTTGCACTCTTGCAAATACTTATAGCTCCGGGTTTATTATTATTTTCTAATTGCTCCTTGATTTTATTGCTAAAATTGGCATCTAATTTAGAAAGAGATTTGATATATAAAAAACGCTCAATAAAAACTACACACATAATGATAGAGCAAATTGCAATTGGAATCATTAATAGTCCACCTTCTTTAAGTAATTCAAAAAGAGATAACGTTGCAACTTTAGTAGCTTCTTGGTTTGCCTGAAGTAAAATAGTTTGTAAGAATGCCATATTGGTTTATTGTTTTAGCAAATGTAATAATAAGATATGATATTTGATTTATTGAAAAAAAATACCCCCAAAAGGTTCTAAGGCTCTTGGGGGCATTTTAAAACTGGATTAATTACCTATGCTTCAATTGAAATTAATTCTAAATCAAAAATAAGATCTTCCCCAGCTAAAGTATGATTAGCATCTAAAATAACACTCTCTTCTAACACTTTAGCAATGCGAACCGGAAATACATTACCATCAGCATCATTCATATGTAATTCCATTCCTTCTACTGCTTGAATATCAGATGGAAATTCATTTAGAGGATATTCCAATAACATTTGGTCGTTTTTAGGACCGTATGCTAAATCAACTGGAATGGTAACGGTTAATTTATCACCTACTTTCATGCTTAATACAGCATCGTCAAAACCTTTAATAACCTGACCGCTTCCTACTACAAATTGTAAAGGTGCTCTTCCTTCTGAACTATCAAAAGTTTCACCACTTGTTAATCGGCCATGATAATGAACATTTACCACATCGCCACTTTTTACTTGTTGCATATATGTTTTTTTAGCTTACAAAGTTACCATTAATTGTAATACTAAATTCATTATTCCTTATTAAATTACCTTTATTATTTTAGATTTGTATCGGATAACAATATTTATGAAACCAATTTTAATATTACTTATTGCCCTTTTTAGTTTTTCTTCGTTATGGGCACAACCATCGCGCAACCCTGCTAAAATTGAAGTGGGTGCATCAAGACTTGGTGCTTATGTGCCGCTATTAAAACATAAAAAAGTAGCTTTGGTAATCAATCAGACATCTATGGTGCATGATGTTGCTTTGTTAGATACCTTATTGTCTTTAGATATTCAAATTGCCAAGATTTTTACCCCAGAACATGGCTTTAGAGGTAGTGCAGATGCTGGAGCGCATATTGATAATGCCGTAGATACTAAAACAGGTATTCCTATAATATCTCTATATGGTGCCCACAAACAACCAACTGCAAAGGACTTTGAAAATATTGATATAGTCCTATTCGACCTTCAAGATGTTGGCGTGCGTTTCTATACCTATATATCCACTTTAGAATATGTAATGCAAGCCTGTGTATTAAATAATAAAGAATTTATTGTATTAGACAGGCCAAACCCAAATGGCTTTTATATAGATGGTCCGGTATTAGATACATCCTTTAAATCGTTTGTTGGTATGCAACCTATTCCCATCGTATATGGAATGACGATTGCCGAATATGCATTGATGCTAAAGGGTACCGTTGCGGCTTTACGTAACTGTAAAGTAAAAGTTATTTCTTGCTTAAATTATACGCATGCCATGCGCTATACTTTACCTGTAGCGCCTTCCCCTAATCTAAAAAACAATACGGCAATCTATTTATATCCTTCTTTGTGTTTGTTTGAAGGCACCATTGTTAGTGTTGGTAGAGGCACAGCTTATCCATTTCAGCAATTTGGTCACCCAAGCTTTAAAGCTATGTATCGCTATTCTTTTGTACCTCAAAAAATGCAAGGTGCAACCAAACCGCTTTATGAATCCGATACTTGTTATGGTGCTTTATTAGCTACCACAGAGGATGCTGCTTTAACTTTGATAAAGAACAAATTAAATTTAACTTGGTTGATGGAAACTTACAAAGCAAGTAGTGATAAAGAGCATTTTTTCAATCCCTTCTTCCAGAAATTAGTAGGCAATCAACTGCTAGAAAAACAATTGATTGCCCATGTAAGTGAAGACAGTATCAGAGCTTCTTGGTCGAGCGCTATTCAAGCCTTTAAAAAAATACGAAAAAAATATTTACTCTATACCGATTTTGAATAAGTTATTGATAGCTTAAATTTTTAATTAAAGTATCAGGTAGTTTTGGTAAGGCATTTCTTGGTAATAGGAAAGATGTTAATTCTGCCAATTCTTTAAACACGTAATGCGTATCTGCCGCTGCTTTTAAATAGGCTGCTCCTGTGCTACCTCCAGTACCCACACGTTTGCCAATAGTGCGTTGTACCATATGGATATGGCGTTGTCTCCACAAGCCCAATTGCTCGTCTACTTCTAATAAAGTGCTCAGTAATTCATAAGGCAAATGGAATAGGGGATAGTCTCTGTATAGGATTATAAATAGTGCATTTTGACATGCTTTCATGCTCATTTTTCGATCTTCAGGGTAATTGTTCGCATCTATAAACAAATTTCTAAACGTGCTGATGTTGCCTTTTTCTGATTCTTGTAAGCTATTGCTATAAGCTGTTTCATATTGATTCCAAAAATCATTTTGGTTCCAATGTTGCTCGTCATTAGCGTAAGGCATGCGCTCTAGCCATTTGTTGATAAGGGATAATAGAGACTCTTCCGATTCTGCTTGTTTAACTAAATCGATATCGTGCTGACTTAACTGCGATAAATAGTAGCCTTTGCCATGACGTTGATCATACGCCAGACCTAACGTAGCCTCTATAATTTTAAACTGAATAGATTGAAAGCCAGATGCTGGTCGTAATAAGTCTCTAAAGTCTAGAAAATCCAAGGGAGTCATGGTTTCCATAATGGACATTTGGTTAACCATCAACTCCATTATTTTTATAATTCTTTTTGCTCTGTGAACGGAATTATAAATATCGGCTGAACTATTATCGATTGTATCTTGCTTGAATACGCTTCTAATTATGCCTAATTCGTGTAATATTTGTTTAAACCATAATTCATAGGTTTGATGTATGATAATGAAAAGCATTTCATCATCTGCTTTAATATTCTCTTTAGCACTTTCTGGTGCTTGTGCATTTAAAATAGTTGGTAATTGTAAATACTCACTGTAATAAACGGGTTTTCTGTCTTGCATAGTTTATATTTTAAAAAGGCGTGTCTTCATCTTTTTCTTGAAAATTATTTTTCAAGCCGCTATTTTTTGTGAAATCATCATCATCAAATTGAACATCATTAGCTTTGGATTGTAGGGTTTGGAACCCATCTTGGATGTATAATTTAGATTTGTCAAAATCGCTAGGGTCTTGGCTTATACCGGCTCTTACATTATAGAAACCATTATTAAAACCCGTTTCTAAGTCAACAAATTTTTGATATTCTTTGATGAATTTCAATTTAACCGTATCGGTGCTACCATTTCTATTTTTTGCAATATAGATATGCGTTTCCCCTTCAATTGATTGACCGTTTTCATCGTTGTTAACTCCGTAATATTCGGGTCTGTATAAGAAAATAACCATGTCCGCATCTTGCTCAATAGCGCCCGATTCACGTAAATCACTCAATTGAGGCACTTTAGAAGTTGTTCTAGATTCTACCGAACGATTTAACTGCGACAAAGCAATAATGGGAATAGCTAATTCTTTAGCTAATGATTTTAAGTCTCTTGATATTTTTGAAATCTCTTGTTCACGGTTACCTCCATTAGCGCTAGATCCCGACATTAATTGCAAATAATCGATGATGATCATCTCAATGCCATGGCGCTGCTTAAGTCTTCTTGCTTTTGCTCTTAATTCAAAGATATTGATAGCGGCTTGGTCATCTAAGTAGATAGGGGAAGAGGCTAATTTGCTCATTCTTTGTTGCATTTGAATGAACTCATGATCTTGCATGCGACCTTTAGTAATAGCATCCATGTTTACTTCCGTTTGTGCAGCCAACATCCTTTTCACAAGTTCACCAGCACCCATCTCTAAAGAGAAAAACGCTACCGGAAAAGGTTTGCTGCTGTTCATGGCAGCATTCATGGCTAAATTTAAACAGAAGGCAGTTTTACCTACAGCGGGTCTAGCCGCTACGACAATCAATGCATTTTTCTGCCAACCAGAAGTAAGTTTATCCAATTCTTTAAAACCAGTAGGTACACCGGTTACATCATCTTTTTTATTCTTAGCTTCTTCAATTTCCTTCACCGTCTTTACCAATACTTCCTTAAGAGAAGTAAAATTCTTTCTCAGGTGCTTGTCGGTAATATCATATAGTCGGGTTTCTGCGGTATCTAGCAAATCAAACACGTCGGTAGAGGCATCGTAAGCACTACCAATAATATCACTTGAATTTCTAATTAATTCCCGCATAATAAACTTCTCCATGATAATGCGGGCATGGTGCTCTACATTCGCACTAGATACCACATTCATCGTAAGTTTAGTGAGGTAATATGCGCCTCCAACTAATTCTAATTCATCGTTTTTTCTGAGCTCTTCAGACACCGTCAACAGATCTACTGGAATACCTTTGTCGAACAAGTTTCTAATGCAAGCGTATATTTTCTGATGAGCATCAACATAGAAGCAATCCGTAGCTTGTATGATTTCTAAGGTTTCAGCTAATTTATCGGTTTCTAACATGATGGCTCCCAAAACAGCTTCTTCCAGCTCAATTGCTTGAGGGGGTACTTTCCCATACATAATGGAATTAAAGTCTATTTTGGGCTGTTTCCCTTTGCTCACCTCTCTTTTAGTATTGACTGCCATTGTTTATTTATTAATAATTTGAATCACTAAAATACATACACCCTCTTCGTAATGCAAGTCATGTTAATTTTTAAATTTATCCCTTATTAACCTCAGGTAATTAACAGGTTTATGCTTGATTTTATGGCACTTATGTTGATATTTGTGGAGTTATCCACATCAATTTAATATAATTAACAAGTTTTGCTAAGTTACTTACAAAAAACGGTAAAGAGTTAACATAGGCTCTTTTTATGAAAATAGCTTAAAAACTAAAGCAATCATTTATCTTTACAATCAAAATATTATATACTGCATGACGATTTCATATAATTGGCTTTTGGATTATTTACCCGTTTCTTTAAGCGTAGAGGAAGTAAGCGAAATTTTAACATCTATTGGATTAGAAGTAGAGGGTACGGAGAAAATTGAATCCATAAAAGGGAGCCTTGAGGGTTTATTAATTGGTGAGGTGTTGACATGTGCGCAACATCCTAATGCAGATAAATTAAAATGCACTACTGTTAGTATTGGAAATGATACGGTATTGTCAATTGTATGCGGAGCGCCAAATGTAGCTGTAGGACAAAAAGTTATTGTGGCACCAGTAGGCTGTTTTGTTCATCCATTAAAGGGGGATGCTTTTGAAATTAAAAAAGCTAAAATTAGAGGAGAAGTGAGTGAAGGAATGCTTTGTGCCGATGATGAAATTGGTTTAGGTGAAAGTCATGATGGTCTCAAAGTATTACCCAATGAGCTAATAGTAGGCACTAAAGCTTCAGATTATTTTAACATTCCTGCACCAGAGATAGCCATCCATATTGGCTTAACACCTAATAGAGCTGATGCTATGAGCCATATAGGTGTTGCTAAAGATATATGTGCTTATTTAACCCATCATAAAAAACAATTGTATGAAGTAAAGCTTCCTTCAATTGATAAGAAATCGAATACCCAAGCACCTCTTATAGAAGTAGCAATTCAACAACCAGTTGCTTGTCCACGCTATATGGGTGCTCATTTAAGCAATGTAAAAGTGGGGCCATCACCAGAATGGCTGCAAACTAAATTGAAAACATTAGGCATTAGAAGTATCAACAATGTTGTTGATATTACTAATTTTATTTTGCATGAATACGGTCAGCCGCTCCATGCATTTGATGCATCAAAAATTGAGGGCAATAAAGTTATTGTGAAACCTGCTTTGGCAGCCTATAAATTTATTACACTGGATGATAAAGAAAGAACTTTGATTGATACGGATCTTATGATTTGTAATGCAACAGAACCAATGTGTATGGCTGGTGTTTATGGCGGGGCTAAAAGCGGTGTAACTACTGCTACTACTACATTGTTTTTGGAGAGTGCTTATTTCAATCCCATGTGGATTAGAAAAACATCGCTTCATCATGGATTAAGAACAGATGCAGCTACTCATTTTGAAAAGGGCGTAGATTTGTTACAAGTTCCAGAAGCATTATATAGAGCAATTGATTTATTAGGCACGTATGCCAATGCTACACTTAGTTGCGCTATCATAGATAATTACCCAAGTCCTATTGAACAAAGAACCGTAACAACCAACTTAGCATTTATTAATAGATTGGCAGGTAAACAATATTCGCTTAATGAAGTGGTTGCGATTTTGAAAGCACTTGGCTTTTCAATGATTAATGAATCTGCTGAGGAGATGATTGTTGGGGTGCCTTATAATAAAGTAGATGTTTTTCAAGGTGCAGATTTAGTAGAGGAACTATTAAGAATAGATGGTTTAGATCAAGTAATCATTTCAGATAGTATTCAGTTTTCTGTAAATGCATCTAAATTGAAAAATGATCGTACAGATCGAGAATCGATTGCGCAATTGCTTTCTGGTATTGGTTTTCAAGAGATCGTTACGAATTCCATAACCAACAGTGCTTATTATCCAGATCGCACTGATTTAGTGAAAATGCTAAATAGTTTGAGCAGCGAATTAGATTGTTTACGACCAGCATTACTTGCATCTGGATTAGAAGTTATCAATTATAATAGCAATAGAAAAAATTCAGATTTGTTTTTATATGAATTTGGAAAAGTATATACACAGCCTAGTCCTTTAATTTTTCAGGAAGAAACTAAATTGGGCATTTGGTGTACAGGACTTGTGCAGCAAAGTAATTGGAATCAGAAAGCAAAAGCAGTAGATCTTTTTTATGTAAAGAGTATTATAGAAGCTATTTTTCACAAAAAAGGAATTGTAGGATTAGAAGTTACCTTTGATGAGCAAGGTGCAGTACTTTGGAAAAATAAAAAACAAACAATTGCAAAAATTGAATTAGTTGGTTCAGCTTTCGATAAAATTGTTGATTTAAAAAATCCAATTTATTATGCAGAAGTAAATTGGGATCACTTATTGGAATTGCAACAATTTAAAATTCAATATAAAGAGGTTTCTAAATTTCCATCTGTTAAAAGAGATTTATCAATATTAGTCAACAAATCGGTTGCCTATCAAGCCATAAAAGAAACAACGGATGCCCTCAAAATTGACGGCTTATCGAGCTATGGATTGTTTGATATTTTTGAAAGTGAGAAAATTGGATTGGAGAATAGATCACTATCTTTTAATTATCAATTTCAATCTCAAGAAGCCACTTTTACCGATGCAGAAATTGAAGCAAAAATGCAACAAATTATAAATGCTTATTCTAAACAATTGAACGCAATAATTAGATCATGAATAATGAACTGAACCATTTAGAGGAGAAAGTAAATTTGCTAATTAGAAAGTATGCCCTTTGTAATAAAGAGCTACAGGTAGTAAAGCAAAAATATGCAGCTGCTCAAGACAAA
>CAIWHF010000296.1 GCA_903912405.1 uncultured Bacteroidota bacterium
AACAAATTGAAATCTCTAAAATGTACGAACGCATGGCTAATGCGCCTTTGCAAGCATTAACAGAGTTTAATGATGATAAAATTTATTACAGAAAAAAATAAGCAAGCACAAATTTTTTATTAAAGAGCTACCTATTCGGTAGCTCTTTTTATTCCAATTCGATGTATCAACATTTATTTTTTGACTTAGACCATACCCTTTGGGATTTTGAAAAAAATTCGGAAGCTACGATGTTTCGAATTTATGAAGATTTTAAATTAGCGGAATTGGGCATTCCTAATTTTGAATCCTATTTTAAAAATTACTGCATACACAACGACATCCTTTGGGAACGGTATAGAAATGGATTCATTAAACGGACAGAATTGAGATGGAAACGCATGTGGTTGACCTTATTAGATTTTAACATAAAAGACCAAGCCTTATCTTTAAAAATAAGTGATGCTTACTTAGATATTTTACCTACCAATACGCATTTAATGCCCGGGGCATTAGAACTATTAGAACACTGCAAGGGCCGTTATAATATGCACCTTATTACAAACGGTTTTGAAACTACACAACAAATGAAACTTAGCTACAGCGGCATAGATCATTATTTTGAAGCCTTAATAACATCAGAGAAAAGCTTCAGCATGAAGCCCAAAAGAGAAATTTTTGATTATGCATTGCAAACAACTGGAGCTGTTATACATCAAAGCATTATGATTGGCGATGCTTTAGCTATTGATATTTTGGGTGCTAAAAATGTGGGTATGGATCAAGTGTACTATAACCCTTGCAAAATACCACATACAGAACAACCAACCTACGAGGTGGCTCATTTAGCAGCATTGAAAAGTATTTTTATTTAATTTGTATATCATTAATAATCATTTCTTTAAAATGATTATTAATAGTTTTTATCAATTCCTCTTTAGAATACAATAATTCTTGCTTCAAAGCAGCTACATCGGTATAAATAATCAGTGTTTTTTCTACTAACAATACATTACGGGTATATTTAGCTATCATATCACCAACTATAATAGCCCATTCTTCCTTAAGGCGTAATTCAAAAATTACGGGCTTCCAGTTAGATCGTTCCATCAATAAGTTGAGCGCTTCTCCTATTGAATATGTTCCCATGACATAAAAATAGATAAAAACAAGGGTAAACCTAAAAAAAATATTACTAATATGGATTGAAATGCTAAAAAATCTGTATCTTTGCAAACTGAATTAAAATCAAAATTGTCGCACATGTCTCATGTATCTGCTGAAAAGAAAGCTAACATTTTTAAAACCTTTGGTGGTTTAGAAACCAATACCGGTTCAATCGAAGGTCAAATTGCATTATTAACGGAGCGCATCAACCATATCTCTGCTCATTTAAAAATGAATAAAAAAGATTTCTCTACTCAAAGAGGTCTTATGAAATCGGTTGGTCGTCGTAAACGATTATTACAATACCTAAATCGTACGAACCTAGAAAGCTATCGTGCTTTAATTGAAAAATTAGGTTTACGTAAATAATAACTGAATTTAATAACTATTCCCAACTTATTAGGTTGGGAATAGTTTTTTTTTAATAAATAATAATTTATAATATATGTCATTACAAGCTACTACTGTCAAAATCCAAATGGAAGATGGCAAAGAGATATTAATAAGTACAGGCAAATTAGCTCGTCAAGCGGATGGCGCCGTTACTGTACAATGTGGTAATTGTATTTTATTAGCTACGGTATGTGCTAGTAAAGACCCAAAACCAGGCCAATCTTTTTTCCCATTATCAGTGGACTACCAAGAAAAGATGGCATCAGCTGGTAAAATACCAGGATCGTTCTTTAAAAGAGAAGGCCGTATCAATGATTACGAAATTTTAATCTCTCGATTAGTGGATAGAGCACTTCGCCCATTATTCCCTGAAGATTATTTATGTGATGTTCAAATTCAAATAACTTTAATCTCTTCTGATCCTGAAGTAATGCCTGATGCTTTAGCTTGTTTAGCAGCATCTGCTGCATTAGCAGTTTCTAACATACCTATTCAAGAAATTATTTCTGAAGTGCGTATTGCTAGAATTAATGGACAATATGTAATTAATCCTACAAGAACAGAACTTGCTACTGCAGATATGGACTTCATCATTGGTGCTACTAGCAACAATATTATGATGGTGGAAGGGGAAGCTAAAGAATGTTTAGAAGCTGATGTTATTACCGCTATTGAATTAGCACACAAAGCAATAAAAGTTCAAGTAAAGGCACAAGAAGACTTAAGAAAACAACTAGTAATTACTCCTCGCACGTATACTAAAGGTATTAGTGATGAGAACCTAGAAAATATGGTGAATGCATTTGCAGCAGATAAAATGTTACAAATTGCACGCAGCAGATCTACTAAAGCAGATCGTTCAGATGCTTTCAAGGCTTTGGAAACTGAATTAGTAGCACATTTAGGGGAAGCAATTACCGACGAAAATAAATCTTTAGTTAAAACATACTTCGGCAATCTTCAGTATGACGTTATTCGTAATATGATGTTAGAAGAGCGCATAAGATTAGATGGTAGAAAATTAGATGAAGTTCGTCCATTACACATGGAAATCGACTTCTTGCCTTCGCCTCATGGTTCAGCTTTATTTACTCGTGGCGAAACACAATCGCTTACAACAGTTACTTTAGGAACAAGTCAAGATGAATTATTAATAGAAAATGCTGCATCAAGCAATTACGAAAAATTCATTTTACACTATAACTTCCCAGGATTTTCAACCGGTGAGGTAAAACCTAATCGTGGTCCAGGAAGACGTGAAGTTGGTCATGGTAATTTAGCTAAACGTTCTTTAGCACAAATGATGCCAAGTAGTGATTACCCATATACGGTTCGTGTTGTTTCTGACATTTTAGAATCTAACGGTTCTTCTTCTATGGCAACAGTTTGTGCTGGTTCATTGGCACTTATGGATGCCGGTGTGCCGATGCCAAAACACGTTAGTGGTGTGGCAATGGGATTGATCTCTCGTAGTTCTGATAAAAAATTCGCAATTCTTACCGATATTTTAGGTGATGAAGATCACTTAGGTGATATGGACTTTAAAGTAACGGGTACACAACAAGGTATCTGTGGCATCCAAATGGATATTAAAGTAGATGGTTTAAGCATGGAAATCATGTCGCAAGCACTTGAACAAGCTAAACAAGGTAGATTACACATCTTAGAAGCTATGTATGCTTGTAAACCAGCACATAGAACAGAACCTAAACCACATGCTCCTAGAATTGAACAAATTGTAATCGACAGAGAATTTATTGGTGCTGTGATTGGCCCAGGTGGTAAAATCATTCAAGAAATTCAACGTGAAACCAATACAACGATCACAATTGAAGAAGTAGACGAAACGGGTGTAGTAAAAATATTCTCTTCCAACAAAGAAAGTATTGAAAAAGCAATGAACTGGGTTAAAGGTATTGTTGCTGTTCCAGAAATAGGAGAAGAATACGATTCTGTTGTTAAAGGCATTAAAGAATTTGGTGCATTTGTAGAATTTTTACCCGGCAAACAAGGTTTATTGCATATTTCTGAAATTAGCTGGTCTAGATTAAATTCTTTAGATGGTGTCTTAAAAGAAGGTGATAAAATTAGAATTAAACTAATTGGTACCGATCCTAAAACTGGAAAATTCAGATTGAGTCATAAAGTATTATTACCTAAGCCAGAAGGCTATGTAGAGCGCGAAGAACGCAAACCAAATAAACCTACTGAGTAATATCAATATAAACAATAATAAAAAGGCTAACCTGTAGGTTAGCCTTTTTTAGTTGTTGTAAAATGCCCCATATTTGTGCATGGAAATAGCTACAATAAGTATAAATTAATCACATAAAAGAAAAGGAGTAGCTTTCGCTACTCCTTTTCTTTTATGTGTATTGAAATAGGATTAGTTTCCTTGTCCTACTCTACTTCCTTTTTTATATTCTGAATCGCCACCTTCTGGAATATCTGCTTCATTGTTTTCAACATTCAAACTTTGCTGTTCGATGTTACCAGGCTTGTTACTATCGAATATTAAACGTTTAGTAGGAATATCAGCAGTAATTTTGAACTCAGTTCTTCTGTTAGCTTGACGTCCTTTAGGATTATCTTTTCCATTGATGCTATTAGGAGCAATAGGATTTAGTTTACCCATTCCTCTTGCAGTCATTCTAGAACGCTCAACACCTTTTTCTGATAAATAATCTAACACAGATTGTGCTCTTTTTTGAGACAATTCAGCATTGTAACGATCATCTCCTTTAGAATCCGTAAAAGAATTGATTTCTACAGTTAAAGATGGATTATCTTTCATGAAACCAATCAAAGAATCTAATGAAGCAACAGATTCTGCTCTTAATTCAGATTTATCGTAATCATATAATATGTTACTTACACGGAAACGATAATCGATAGTGATAGAATCCATATAAATAGTTACTGTATCACGATGATCTGGATCTGTTCTTTTAGTGTTTAAGGTGCTAATGTCTACATGTGAAGAAGTAAACTCAGGTTTGTCACCTGTAAAAACATAAGCATGACCTCTAGAAATATTAAATAAGAACTTGCCATCTGTAGAATTAAAAGTTGTTAATTCTCCAGACTCATCTACCATTTTAACAACAACCGATGAAATTAATTCATTTGTTTTTTTGTTAACCACTTTACCATAAACGCCTAATTTAGGTTCATATTGAATTCTATAAATATCATCGCAACATGTTGGATTTTTCAAAGCCATAGAACCAATTCTATTTGATACTACATAGGCATCTGGTTTCCCTACAGGGTCTTTGATAAAATAAAACTCATCAGCACATGTATTAATCGGATAACCTAAATTTCTTACATTACTATAACGAGATGGACCACCATCTGCAGAGAACACATCGAAACCACCAAAATTTGGTAACCCATTAGAAGCAAAATATAGCTTGTTTTCTTTACCGTTGTAATATGGTGTTATTTCATCTAATTCTGTATTAATTTGTTTACCAGCATTTTGAGGACGACGATAACGTTTGCTAGCAGTATCATATACAGAATACCAAATATCATAACCGCCTCTACTTTGTAATCTACGATTAGAAGAGAAATATAGAATTTCTTTTTTACCAACTTGAGCAATAAATGGTTGTGAGTTTGAACTAGTATCATTTACTCCACCTTCATCTACTATTTGTGGTCTTGACCAATGTGCATTCACAAATTCAGAAACATATATTTTACACATAAATTTCATAGAATCTAATTGCTCGCATTTAGAAAAGTAAAAGCGATCACCACCTGGGCTGAAGCAAGGATTACTAACTTGCTGAACCGGAGAATTAAAATTGCCATCTTTGAAGAAAAGAGCCCATTGAAAAGAATCTACTTCATTAATGTATTTTTGTTTTTGAGACACCATTAGGTGCATCATAAAATCTTCTCTTTTTCTTTTGTCATAATCAAAAACTTCGTTACGACCTGTAGTTGCGAATAACAATGCTGTGTCTCCCAAAGGATAAGGTGCAGCTTCAGAATAGGAAGTATTTACATTTGGTCCGGCATTTTTAACGGTCAAAGCTTCTGGAGCTTTCATTGAAGCCATAGCCATATTACATCCTTCAATTTCTCTTAATGCTCTTTTCTTTAACTTTTTAAACGTTTTAGGATTATCTTTCAAAAACTGGTTATAAAGTGTAATTGCTTGAGGATATAAGCCTTGTTTTTTGGTATTATCTGCATACAAAAACAGCGAAACAGGATATAATTTGGGAGCCAAGCTGTAGGTGATTCCAAAGTATCTAGCTGCATTTACATAATCTCTAGTTTCAACATAGCATTCTGCTAATTGATAGTTTAAATATGGATTGCGTTCTTGTTCTTGTTGCAATTGCAAATAATATTCAATCGCGTTGAAATAACTGCCTTGTTTAAAGAAGAAGTCAGCTTCACGCAATTTTTTATAATAGGGCAACTTAGCAATGGGATCATTTGCTTTATTGCGATACTTTTCTTTTAAAGATTGAGCATTAGCATCATTAGATGCAAAAACGATGATGGTTGCTAATACCGAAAGTAGCCATATTTTCCTCATGTATTCGAGCTTTATTAATGGGTATAAAGTTATAAATTGATTTAGATAAAAGAAACTTTTTGGTTCCTTTTTTTAAAAATTTTAAAATCTAGCGCATGGATAAACTAATCTACGAGCAAAATCTAGTGGATTGGGAGCGATAAAGGTTGCGCTTATTTCAAAACCCCCATTTCCGTTGGAAGCAGATTTTAATTTTGAAGTATTATAATCATAACTAACGCCCAAACGAGTGCCATTAAAGTCAATACCAAAAGTGAACAATGCTGCATCATCCAATCTGTAATAGGTTCCTAAAAATAAAGCTTTTGCAATGGAATGAAATTCAGGGTTACCCATTATCATATGAAACTCGTTACCTACAACAATTTCAGATGCTGTGGATTGGCTTTGGAATAATGCGGTAGGGCGCAAACTAAATTTCTCACCTACTTGCCAGATAGCTCCAAATTGCGCAGTATAACGCATACCCAAACCAACTTCACTATTTTTCTTTGTGATAAATGATTCTTGAGGTTGATTAATATTATTAGCACCTACACCTAAAGTATAAGAAAAACGATCGGATGGTCGGTGAGAGAAAGAGATACCCGTATTAACGGTGTAATAAGATACTTTTGTTCCTAAAAAAGGATACTCTTGAGAAGTTCCTGGCTGAAAGCCACCATTTAAAAATTCATCAGGGAAATATAATTTAGACAAGTCAAAACTTTTTTGTGAATAGCCTGCTTGCATACCAACACTCAATACTTTATTGACGCTAGCCCCTAAGAATTTATGATAGGCTACCGATAGCAAACCAGTGAAATTAGTAAGATTACCATCGCCGGCAACATCATTATAAAACTGCGCACCAAATGCTAAATAATCATCGGTACTGATATCTTGAATTAATGGTGCATCTATAGACACCGCAATTGTTTTAAATGGAACCGTTACGCTAGCCCATTGATTTCTATAAATCGCAGACGCTCTAAATAACCCGTTGTTATTACCTGTAAATGCAGGATTGATTAACAATGGAGTTGCTGTAAATTGCGTAAAATGAACGTCTTGCGCAATGGCAGAACCTGTGCTTGTTGCAAGCAATAAAGCAACTGCAACTTTTTTAATTGAATTTTTATTAATCATAAAATTCATATTGTAATTATCTAATTAATGTAATATTACCTTGTTTATAAAATCTTTTTCCTAAGTAAGTGTTAGCTTCTACCATGTAAATATAAACACCCATAGGTTGTGGCACTCCATTTTTAGTTCCATCCCAAGCGTCTTCTAACTTAGTGGTTTCAAAAACAAGCTCTCCCCAACGGTTGAAAATACGGAAATTTTTTAAACTTACAATACCTCGGTAAACAATTTTTATTTTTGCATTCGGATCCGAACCCGGAGTAAAGGCATTTGGGAAGTCAATTGCGGAGTCGTCATGTACTATAACGTCTAAGGTATCTGTTACCAAACAACCCGCTTCTGTTTTAGCATTTACGATGTATTTTGTGCTAGCACTTGGGCTTATTATTGGATTGGAAACCAAGTGATTACTTAATCCTAGTAAAGGAAACCAATCGAAATACAGACAATTACCTATTGGATTTACCGTAGTAGATTCGCCCGGATAAATGTGAACAGAATCTTTTAGATCAAATACCGCTTTTGGATTCACTGTCAACTTTGAATATAGCGTATCTCTACAGCCTGTAATATCGGTCACTAAAACAGTATAAGCAATCGATGTTGGCGGATGACTCACAGGATTAGCAATATCTGTTGCACTAAGGTAGGTGCTTGGCGACCAATCGTACAATACACCGCCAGTAATAGCATATAGAACACTGTCTCCTGGACAAATAGATGGATCAATGGGGCTAATAGAAGCGAAATTTCCTGGATTAACGGTTAATTGCACATCGTCTGAACCAGAACATCCTGCAGGCGTAGTTACTTGCAAATGCAAACTGGTGGTCGTTCCACCGTTAAAAACAATATTTGCTGCATTAGGGCTATTTACACCTGTTGTAGGCGTCCACGAATAGGTATAATTTGGATACCAATTAGGAGTGACCATGCCTTGAATTTGCAAGGTGTCCCATTGGCACTTAATTCTATCCGGACCAACATATACAATTGGATTAGGCTGTACGTCTATTTTAATAGTTTTCACCATATTCGGACAACCGGGGAAACTAGCCGTTATGGTATAGGTTCTTGTTGTATCAGGCGTTATAGTTGGCGCAATAATTAGTGGATTAGACACATTGGTAGATGGCGTCCAAACATATGCAAAAGCCGTATCACCTGCCGCATTAATTTGTACCGTAGCACCTTTACAAATCGCGGTATCATGATTATACAACGAGAAGTCATTAGGCAAAACTCTCACTTTCACCGTGTCGTAGCCTTCGCATCCCACAATACCATTTTCTGCTCTTATAATATATGTGGTATTGCCGGTAGCATTACACACAGGATTCAATATCGTGCTTGATGATAAGCCCGTTGCTGGGAACCAAGTAAATACATAATTTGGATCGGGAGGCGAAATAGTTGGATTGAATTGTATAGGATTACCTAAACAAAAAGCCCTATCTGGACCTGCATTAATACTCGCAGGTGGTTTTACTGTTATGGTTATATATCGAATAGCAGGTGCAGCACCGCTTCCAGGATAAGTGGCTGTCAATTTATAGGTTGTAGTTGTTAATGGAATAGCTGTTGGTTCTTTAATATTAGGATTATTAAGACCTAAAGCAGGAGTCCAAGTATAACTCAAAAGAGAATCGCCATCTACTCGAATATGTACGGGTGAATTTTTACAAATTAAGGTATCTGGAGTTAAAATAATAGCATATATAGAATCTAATATTAAGATACTTGCACTATCGATAATATTACCATTGATACCACAATTGTAAGGCGCTAAAATAAGTAGTTTTACTGTTCTTGGACCAGTTGGAGGCACCGCTGGTAATGGAAAAATATTTACAAAGGCGACAGTATCATTAGCAGGAATGATAACACTATCCGTAATTTGAGTATAATCCGTACCATTGATGGCCGAACCTGCAATCAAATATTTAATTGTTAATGGAGTTGGTTTTATTGCTGGTCGTTTAAATTTGAATTGACCAGGCAAACCACCTCTTACACAATATGGAGTTGGCAAGGACAAACCGCCACCACCAATAGATGAAACGGAAATTGCATTAGAAGTTAAGCTCCCTGCTTTTAAGAACACCCCAGAATCAAAGATAAAATCAGAAGCATCTGAAATAGCTAATTTTAAATGATAGGTAGTACACGGAGTCACTGCTGATATGGCAGAAAGCACTGTAGTGAAGCCATTATAAACCACTGAGGTGCCATTATTAGTCACATAATATTGTGTATAAGGGCCATTTCCCAATGTATTTACATAGCAGGGATTGGATGGCGATGCCGTATATCCAGAACCATTATTAATGGTACTAATAGCTACAGGAACTGTGGTACCAGGCACTAAGGCTATATTTTTTTGCCCTACAATTCCCGGTCCAGAAATAAAGAAGGCAAACATGTCGTTGATAGAACAATTATAAGTAGTATACTCATCAGAGCCAAATACATAATCAAATTTGATGGTATCTCCTGCCGGTTGAAAATCAAATTCTAATATACAGGCATCATGCGAAGTTTGACCTGCAAGCGCTGCTAATTGTGGATCGCCTGCTGCATTATTAGTATTGCTTGCAAATAATGTACCTGCGCCATTGGCACTAATTAAAGTATCCACCGTCTGCGCTCTTCCAGAGGTAAGTATAATACCGCTATCTAGTCCTAAATTACTAGATACTGTATAGAATATACCGTTGGCCACTGAAGGGCAGGTTAATGTAGGATTGGTAACCGTAACGCCATTACCTGTCAACATCTGAGCTAACTGAGCCGCTGTTTGACTAGGTGTAACATTAATTTGCGCATGCGACGACACAGCTAATAATGCTAGAAATACCATTAATCTAATTCTCAAATATAATTTCATACTATATTTTTCTATAAATTATAAGACCCCATTTTTTATCAAATGGTTTGAAAAAATATTATCAAATATACATTTTTATGCGTTTATTTCTGCTATTTTTACTTTCAATTTCATTTTTTATTCGAATATCCACTTTCATGGCTGCCCAATTAAATAAAAGTAAACCCAAACAATCAAAATCAAATAATGATGCTTCACCCAATGGCATAACATTACTTAAAGTTAGAATTGGTTTAAGTATAACCTTTATACTTTTAGGCATTATAAACACCCTTGCTATCATTAGTTATTTTTTTACTTGGAAACAAGATAGCAATCTGGTAAGAAACAATAGTGGGTTTTGGAATTTTCTATTCAACGAAACAACGCCGGTTGCAAACTGGTGTGGCAAAGCCGGTGCATGGGTAGCACATGAATTAGTTTTCAATATGGCTGGAATTGCCGCGCTCACCATTAGCTTTTTTTTAGTGCACTTGGGCATTGCCTTTATAAATTACAAACGCTTTAAAGATACACTGAAACTTATTCGATGGATGAGTTATTGTTTATTGTTCATAGCACCTACCCTAACCTATATTGGGGGCCTTAGTCATAGCGCTTTCCCATGGGGTGGTGCTTGGGGCAACAGTATTATTAGCCATTTAAACTTAGCAGCTGGAAGTATAGGAACTGGCTTGATCTTATTTGCCATTCTTTGCATGTTATGCTTTATTGTTTTCTCCTTTGATATAAAACCTTTTTTAGCAAGTCTAAATGCAAGTAAAAACCAATTAAGTGAATTATTCAAAAAAGAAACTCATCCCCTAGAAGATCCGGAGGCTTTTAACGAAGAGGGTGAGCAAGAAGAGGATGAACGAGCTATTGAAACGGATTCTAAATTATTTGTTGATGACAGCATCTTACAACAAAAATTAAGAGGCGATGATGAAGAAGATGATTTTAATAAAGATGGAGAACCTATCATTATCTCTCATACAAATTATATTCAGGGACAAGAAGTAAGCGATGAGGAATTAGCGCTAGAAAGAGATTTAGAAGATCAAGAAATAGCATTAATTACGGAAGCAGAACCTATTACTATTGATACAGCAATGGAAAATAAAGTAGTCGCAGAGGTAATTCCAGATTTAACCTTTGAGGTAATAAAAAAACACGAGGAGGCAACCATACCTGCACATGGTGCACACATAAGCATTGCCGACAAAGAACCGTATGCTCCTGAATTAGATTTGCCAAATTATAAATTTCCAACATTAGATCTTCTGAAAGAAAGAAGCACTACGGAAATTTCAGTTGACAAAGAAGAATTAGAAAAAAATAAAAACCAAATTATCCAAACCCTAAAAAGTTTTGGAATAGAAATACAACGCATTAGTGCAACCGTCGGTCCGACAGTGACGCTCTATGAAATTGTACCTGCTGAAGGGGTTCGTATTTCTAAAATTAGAAATTTAGAAGATGACATTGCACTAAACTTAGCGGCTTTAGGCATTCGTATTATTGCACCTATTCCTGGTCGGGGCACTATTGGTATTGAGGTGCCTAATATGAATAAGCAAATGGTTTCGATGCGCACCTTATTGAGCAGCGAAAAATTCATTAATAATAAAATGAGTTTACCCATTGCCTTAGGTAAGAAAATTGACAATGAAAATTATATTCTAGACCTCGCTACCCTACCCCATTTACTAATGGCCGGAGCTACAGGCCAAGGTAAATCAGTTGGTATTAATGCTATTCTCGTATCCTTGTTATACAAAAAACATCCATCTCAATTAAAGTTTGTTTTGATTGATCCTAAAAAAGTAGAGTTGTCTATTTATAGGACAATTGAAAAACACTTTTTAGCAAAATTACCCAATGAGGAAGAAGCGATTATCACAGATACTAAAAAAGTAGTTTATACCATCAATGCTCTTTGTATTGAAATGGATAATCGATAT
>CAIWHF010000297.1 GCA_903912405.1 uncultured Bacteroidota bacterium
AAGTAAATAGAGATTCTAAAGAGCATTTACATGGGGCAGCGGTTTCAAACTTATTAATGAATATCTTTTTTGTTTGTACACTTGGTGTGTTTATATACTTTCCCCTAGAGCATCGTATTAATACGGCCTTAAACATCCCATTAGGCTTATTGCCGGTATTGCTAATTGTTTGCGTGTCGCTGATTTATGTAGTAAAATATGCAGCTATTCAATTTTTTGGATGGGCTTTCAAGTTAACTCACATTACCGAGCAATATATTTTTAATGTTTTCTTAGTCAATAAAATATTAGCCGTGCTGCTATTGCCAATGATTATTCTGTTGGCATTTTCTGATAAAACCATGTTTGGTGCATTATTGATAATATCCTTCTCAATAATAAGTATTTTATATTTTAATAGGTATTTAAGATCGTGGAAGATATTCAATAAATTCATTGAGTTTAGTAGATTTCATTTTTTTCTTTACCTTTGCGCATCAGAATTACTACCTATGGCGGTAATTTTGAAGTGTTTGATTCGAGGATTAAGTTAATATCCGAATATTAACTGGTTTCAAAAAAATGAATTAATGGCTAAAATTGTTCGTACTATTGCTAAAGAGGTTGAGAATATTATTGTTGTACCAAAGACAATTCTAATAACTCAGCCAAAGCCTGAAAATGACAAATCTCCTTATTATGATTTGGCAAAGAAATATGGTTTTGAGCCAACGTTTCATTCTTTTGTAAGAGTGGAAGGTATCGATGCAAAAGAATTTAGAAAACAAAAAGTGGCTATAGAAAATTTCTCGACAGTTATTTTTATTAGCCGCAACGCCGTTGATCATTTCTTTAGAATTTGCGAAGAAATGAAAATAAAAGTTTCGCAAGAGATGAAATATTTCTGTATTTCAGAAGCCGTTGCGCTGTACTTACAAAAGTTTATTCTATATAGAAAACGTAAAGTGTTTTTTTCTGCTGATGGTTCAAACGATGGTTTATTAGATATCTTAGTAAAACATAAAGCCGAACAACAGTTTATAATGCCTTGTTCTGAAGGTAGTAAAAACGAATTAGGCCAAGGTTTATTGAAACAAAAAATTGATTTTGTGGAAGTAACGTTGTTTAGGACAATTAGTAATGAAATTAAAACAGTTGTAAAGAAAAATTTCGATTGTATTTTATTTTTCAGCCCAATTAGCATACAGGCACTAAAAGCACAAATGCCAACGTATAAGCAAAAAAATACCCTCTTTGGAGCCTTTGGTTCTGTTACAAGCAAAGCAATTGAAGAGGCTAAATTCCGTGTAGACATAATGGCACCTTCCCCTAATGCACCCTCTATGGCTGTAGCGTTAGAAAATTATTTAATAGCCAGCTTGAAAAAAAGCAAGAAAAAATAAATAACCCATAATATAAAAGTAGTTTCAACACAAAAGCAATTGAATTTGTGTTATTTTGTCATATGGCGAATAGACTACAAGTTGAAATAAGTCCCTATCTTTTACAACATGCACACAATCCTGTAGATTGGTATGCGTGGAGTGATGAAGCGTTTAAGGAAGCTAAAGAAAAAAACAAACCAATTTTAATCAGCATAGGTTACGCAGCTTGTCATTGGTGCCATGTGATGGAACACGAAAGCTTTGAAGATGATATTGTGGCTGCTTATATGAATGAACACTTTGTAAATATTAAAGTAGATCGAGAAGAGTTGCCGGCAGTTGATCATTTTTACATGGATGCCTTGCAAGCTATGAATGGCCAGGGCGGTTGGCCATTAAATGTATTTGTAACGCCCGATAAAAAACCATTTTATGGTGGCACGTATTTCCCACCTCAGCCACTTTACAATAGAATTTCATGGATGGATGTGCTGCAGCGAATTCAGTACGCTTGGGTGCATCGAGGAGATGAAATAAGTGCTCAAGCAGAACAGTTAACCGCATTTTTAAAAAATGCTGCTAATGCAACTCAGTCAACTGAACTAACGCCTTTTTCCAATCAAGACTTAACACTAGCAGTTAAAAATCTCTTGCATTTTGGTGATAAAGAATGTGGTGGATTTGGCGGAGCCCCAAAGTTTCCGGGTATTATGAGTATTCAATTTTTATTGGAGACCCATTGGCAGACTAATGATACTGAGGCTTTAAACCATGCGATGTTTAGTGTAGATGCTTTATTACGGGGTGGTATTTATGATTGTATAGGTGCTGGCATGTGTCGGTATACTGTAGATAAAGAATGGCTCATACCTCATTTTGAAAAAATGTTGTACGACAATGCACTGCTATTAAGTGTATTGTGTGATGCATATGCATCAACAAAAAAAGAAGTATATAGCATTGTTATAGATAATTTATTTTCATTTTTAAATCGTGAATTAAAAAGTGATAATCATTTATACTTCTGCGCTATAGATGCAGATGCTGATGGGGAGGAGGGTGCCTTTTATTACTGGGCATATGATGAATTGAAGTCCTTTCTAAATCCAGAAGAGATGGCCTTTGTTGAGTCGCATTTAGATGTTAGTGGACAAGGCAATTGGGAGGGTAAGAATATTCTTCATGTGGATGAAGTAGCATTGTTTTTAAAAGAACATACCATCTTTGAAAACGTTCGAAATAAAATATTGCAACAAAGAGCCAAAAGAAATAGGCCATTGACAGATGACAAAGCCCTGTTATCATGGAATGCACTACTCAATTGGTCGCTCGCCAAGGCGGCAAGAGTGCTTCAAAACAGTCAATATCTTCTTGCGGCACTTAGTCAAATGCAGTCGATCCTAGACTTGTTTGATATATCAGGCACACCTGGCCATGTGTATAAAAATGGGCAATTAAAACATATGGTTAATCTAGACGATTATGTGTTTTTATCAAGAGCGCTTATAGAATTAAATAATGCAACAGGCGACCACAAATGGCTCGACTTAGCGAAGGAGATCTTACATCGAATTGATGCATTATTTTATCATAAAGAACAGCAAGTTTACTTTTTTAGTTCAGCTACGAATAAAGAAATTTTAGTTCAGAAAATAGATGAATATGATGGATCAATACCTTCTACCAACGCCGTCTTGTCAGAAGTCTTGATGGTGTTAGGCATCGTATTTAATAACCAGGAATGGATAGCAAAGGCAGATCATTTGATGCTACAGATAAAATCTAAGGCCATAAGAAATCCTTATTCTTATGCATTTTGGAATGTAGTTGCAAGGAGAGATAATGTCGGTTATCAGGTACTCCATTGTAATGAAAGTCAATTTCAGAAAATAAAATCGCACTATTTGCCAGTATTACATTATGCGGTATCAGCCGAAAATATAGAAATTGAAGGCAAAACTAAAAAGGAAGTCAAAGGGGAGGAAATGTTGTTGCTTTGCAATAAAGTAAGTTGTACTAATTTAAGTGTTCAGGAGCTAAGGGCTAATATTAGTTTAAATCCCTTTAAATAAAGGACTAAAATGCGCTGTAAGGGCAGCATTTGTAAATAAATGAAAAGATTTTTTGCGAAATACTTGTTTTTTTCAAAAAATCTTTGAATATTGTGAGCTAAATTGCATTGTTATAGGTGTAATTATAAAATTAATTATTTGCTTAATCGCAAAAACAACAATAGGATTATGAAACAACTTTCACTGAAGATTTCTGCTTTCGCGTTGACTGCAATGCTTGCGAGCTGTGGAGCATCTGGTCCTGAAGGACAATTGGTAGGCTCTCCAAATATGATGGCCTATAGAGCGCCAGAGCCAATTGGAATGGTGTATGTTCCGTCAGGAGTATTGAAAATGGGGGCTAGCGATGAAGATGTTCGTGGTAAAAACGATGCCTTGATTCGTACCGTTCAAATGACTGGTTTTTACATGGATGCCATGGAAATTTCAAATGATCAATATCGTTCTTTCACAAATTATGTTAAAGATTCTACTGCGCATACGATCTTAGGCGATTTCATTGACTTGCCAGATGGTACTCAAAAATTGGATTTAAGAAAAAGAATCAATTATAGAGATGCCGATGTGCAAGACCAATTGGCTAGCATGTATATTCCTGCAGAATTATCTGGATGGGGTAGAAAAGAGTTAGATCAATCAAAATTAGTGTATCACTATGAAGTGTTTGACTATGATGAAGCGGTAAAAAATCCTACACAAGCAAGAACTGCTTTCGTTAAAAAATATGATATTGCTGCTTATCCCGATACTACAGTTTGGATGCGTCAATTTATACATTCTTACAATGAGCCAATTGCACAACAATACAACTGGTTTTCAGCATTCGATAAATACCCAGTTGTTGGTGTAAATTATAATCAAGCAGTTGCTTTTTGTAATTGGAGAACCATGATGTGGCGCTCATCGAGAGACAAATACAGACAATATTTCGAAGGAGAGTTTCGTCTTCCAAATGAAATTCAATGGGAATGGGCTGCAAGAGGTGGCAGAACAGAATCTCCATATCCTTGGGGCGGTCCTTATGTGATTAACAAAAAAGGATGTTACCTTGCTAACTTCAAACCACAAAGAGGTAATTACGCTGCTGATGGTGGTTTATATACCGTGCCTGTTGATCGCTATTGGCCAAATGATTATGGTTTATATAACATGTCTGGTAATGTTGCAGAATGGACTTCTACAAGTTATTTTGGTGGAACGTATAACTCAATTTCAGACATGAACCCAGATATTAACTATAAAGTAAAAGAAAATGACCCATTATGGATGAAACGAAAAGTTGTTCGTGGTGGTAGTTGGAGAGATGTTGCTTTCTATTTACAGGTGAGCACCAGAGATTATGAATTTACAGATACTGCTAAAGCATATATTGGTTTCCGTTGTGTATATCAACAAATTGCTCCAGCATTAACAAACAGAAGATAATAAATCAATAAACCGTATTTTAAAAAATTATAAAAGAAATTAATATGAAATCAATTGCATTATATTTCGAAACTGCAAGTGGAAAATATCTTAAAAACTTAATCATCGGTATAGGTGCTGGTGTTGTATTGGTAGGGGCTTTATTTAAAATTGAGCATTTACCAGGTGCAAGTATCATGCTTACTATTGGTATGTGTACGGAAGCATTCATCTTCGTATTGTTAGGTTTACTCCCGCCTCACAAAGATTATTATTGGGAAAAATATTATCCAGGATTAGACGAAAACCCACATGTAGAAGCTGCACGTAAAGGAATTTCGCATAAACCAACAAGTTCATTACCTGGTCAATCAGCTACTGCTTCATTAGATAAAATGATGGAAGAAGCTCAAATTAATCCAGCTAATTTGAAAAGATTAAGTGATAATTTCCAAAAATTTGGTCAATCTGTTGATCAAATGAAAGACTTAACAGAAGTAACTTCAGTTACGAATGAGTTTACAACTACTACACGTCAAGCTACAGCTGCAATTGGTACTATGACAACGTCTTTCTCAGGGGCTTCTGAAACTATGAATGCATTCAATAATGCTGCTGCAGATACTGCTTCATTCCATCAGCAAGTACAAGTGTTGTCTAAAAACTTAGGTTCTCTAAATCAAATTTATGAAGTAGAATTACAAGATGCTAACAATCATTTGAAAGCAATGAATAAATTCTACAGTAATTTAGTAACTGCTTCTGAATCTATGGCTTCAAGTGCTGAAGATGCACAAAAAGCAAAAGAACAAATTGCTAAATTGGCAACTAATTTGGGTACATTAAACCAAATTTATGGCAATATGCTAACTGCAATGCAAGGTAGATAATTGCATAGCAATGATCTATAAAAGAAGAGAAAGAAGAAACCATTTTTAAAATCTAAGAAAATTTATATAGGATGTCTGTACCTAAAGAGCCAAGGCAGTTAATGATCAACCTAATGTATTTAGTGTTGACCGCTATGCTTGCCCTCAATGTTTCATCCGAGATATTGCACGCATTCAAAATTATTAATCAGAGTATTACACAGTCCAATACATCCATTAATTCTAAAAATAATGAATTACACTTAGCGTTTGATGCTAATGAGGCTCGTCCAGAGGCACATGATCGTGTAAAAGAATTTAATGACAAAGCAAAACAAATTTCTAAAGAAGCAGATCTTCTTTATAGCTATTTAGAAAATTGGAAAGAGCGTGTTATTGAAGAGTCTGGTGGATATAAAATAGATAATGGAGAAAAAGAAATCAAAGCAGAAAGCAATATCGATGCATCTACTGTTTTGTTAGTAGAGAAAAAAGGTGGGGATTCTTTAAAACAAAAATTAGCTGATTTCAAAAAAATGGCGGTTAGTGTTTTATTCCCTGAAATTCAAAAGCAATTTGAAGAGCAATTACCTATTCGCATCAATAACCCTAAGAAATCAGAATCTAATCCACAAGCGGATTGGTCTTATGGTAATTTTCACTCTATGCCTGTAATGGCGGTTGTTACCTTAATGTCTAAATTCCAAAACGACGTTAGAAATACAGAATCTTTAATAATTAATGAATTATTTAAAGAAGCAGATGCTAAACAAATGAAATTTGATGCTATTGCTGCAATTGCTGTTCCTAAAACGAGCTACGCTCTTGTAGGGCAAAAAGTAGAAGCGCAAATCATGTTGGCTGCTTACAACAAGTCTGTGAAACCTAATTTCTCCGATGGTCGTGTTAAGAAAGTAGAAGATGGTATCGGATTTTGGGAAACAGCAGCAACGGGCGTAGGCCTTCAAACGGTAAAAGGAACCTTATCTATTGACATGAATGGTACTAAAATTACAGAACCATGGGAGTTTCAATATATGGTGGGATCCGCCGGAGCTTCTTTACAGTTAGATAAAATGAATGTATTGTATATTGGTGTTCCGAATCCAATTACCGTATCTGCTGCGGGTTATTCTTTAGAAGATGTTTCTGTGAATATTCCGGGTGCTACTTTAAACAAAACGAGTAATGGTAAATATGATGTTATCGTTAGTGCTGTTGGTCAAGTAAATGCGACTATCAATGCTAAAGCTGATGGCGGAAAATCAATCAAAACGGTTGGGACTATTCCATTGCGTATTAAAGAAATTCCACCTCCAACACCTAAAGTAGGTGGTAAATCTAGTGGTGTAATTCCTACCAATGTCTTCAAAGCACAAGGTGGTATTGTTGCAGAATTAGCGAATTTTGATTTTGATGCTAAATTCGTTGTAACAAGCTATGACATCTCTGTATTGCCTAAAAGAGGAGATCCAAAACCAACGATTAGCATTACAGGTCCTTATATGAATAAAGGTGCAGCAGCTTCTTATATAGAAGGTTTAAGAGCAGGCGATAAAGTGTTTTTTGAAAACATTAAAGCTGTTGGTCCAGATAAAAAAGTTAGACCTGTTGGTACCTTAATATTTACATTGAATTAATTTTAAAAACAACTATAGGATTATGCGTATCCTCTTATCATTCAAAACCGTTGCAGCTGTAGCTTTCATGTGCAGTTCTTTTAGTTCATTTGCTCAAAATGCAGCTAATAAAGATAATAACACAACCGCTGCTCCAGAAGTTATTGGTGCTACATGGAAAAACTCATTAACACCAGATGGTGTTTATGATAAGATTCCACACGAATCAAGAATTTTACCATGGCAACCTATCCGTGAAGCGGATGTTATGTGGAAGAAGCGTGTTTGGCGTGAAATTGACACTCGTCAAAAACAAAACTTAGCATTCCGTTATCCAGGTGATGAATTATCTGGTGGTGGTATGTTTATAGAGATTTTGATGAATGCCATCAAAACTGGGAAAATACAAGCCTTTAATGAAGATAATTTCACTTCAACTATGACTAAAGATCAGTTATTAGAGAAATTGGAAGGCCGTATGGATACTATTCCAAGCGTAGATCCCATTACACAAGAAACTACTTATGTATACAGAAGAAAAGGGGTTATTCTAGATCAAATCACTAAATTTAGAATTAAAGAAGATTGGATTTTTGATAGAAATTTAGGAAGAATGGTAGTTCGTATTTTAGGTATTGCTCCATTAAAAGATGAGTATACAGATGAGAATGTATTTAAATTTACCATTCCTTTATTCTGGATTTACTATCCAAATATTCGCGAAACCTTAGCGCAATACGAAGTATACAATCCTGAAAATGATGTGGCTCGAATTAACTGGGATACTTATTTTGAAAACCGTTTTTTCAGCAGCTATATTATTAAAGTAAGCAATCCTTATGGTGCATCCTTTAATAACTTAGGCTATACTCCTATGGAGCAATTATACGAAGCTGAAAAAACTACAGAAATGATCTTTAACAAAGAACACGATATGTGGGTTTATTAATTGTTACAACCTATTTGAAAGGCGCTCCTGTAGCGCCTTTTTTTATACTATTTTTATCATGAAACATAAATTAGAAGTTTGTCTTTCTCCTGCCTTATTGCATTTATATGATACTACAGATTGTAATGTGGTAATCATTGACATTTTTAGAGCTACCTCTACCATCACTACGGCCTTGCATAATGGGGCGGCATGTGTTATTCCTGTTGCTTCTGTAGAAGAGTGCATTGCTATTGGCAATCAAACGCCTAATAGTATAACTGCCGGTGAGCGTGATGGCAAAGTGGCTCCAGGACTATCCTATGGTAATTCACCATTTGAGTATCCAGCAGATTTTATACAAGGGAAAACCTTAGTGCTAACCACTACCAATGGTACTAAGCTACTGCATATGGTAAAAGGGGCAGCTAATATTATAATTGGTTCTTTTTTAAATTTGGATGCTATTGTAGATTTTCTTAAAAATGATGATAAGCCAGTTGTATTAGGTTGTGCTGCATGGAAAGATCGCTTTAACTTGGAGGACACCCTATTTGCAGGAGCTGTTGCAAGTGCTTTACAGCAAGATTTTGCTATCAACTGTGATAGTGCAAGAGCGGCCATTCATTTGCATGACGCAAGTAATGGAGCCTATTTATCTTTTCTCAAAAATAGCTCACACTATAATAGACTTAGTGGATATGGCTTAATAAAAGATTTGGAATATTGTACCAGTAAAAATTTGCATCCAATCGTTCCAATCTTAAGAGGAAATCAATTAGTGGGCCTTTAATAAATTATAAATTTAAAAGGTACGGATTGTTAGCTTTTTCATTTTTAATTGTAGTGGCAATGCCGTGACCACAATAAACTTTAGTTTCGTCTGGCAGCGTAATAATTTTTTCTCTAAGGCTAATAAGCATATCATTATGATTAGATCCTGGGAGATCTGTTCTGCCTATGCTCCCTGCAAAAAGCATATCGCCATTGATTACCCATTTTTCAGATGCGCAATACAATATAACATGACCAGGGGCATGGCCTGGTGTATGTATTATGCTAATTGAAGTAGTGCCAATAGTAAAGGTTGATTCTTTATAAAATTCATAGGATATGGGCATATTTATAGTCCCTAATCCATACATGGAAGCAGCTATAGGTCCATATTGTAGCGTGGCTTCGTCTAAGGCATGAATATAAAATGGGATATCAAATTCCTTTTGTAAAAAATGAACTCCCATAATATGATCTAAATGTGCATGGGTATTGATTATTGCTTGTGGGATTAAATTATTTTTTTTAATGTAATTCAACATTTCATCGTTTTCAGCTGCAGAAAACATTCCGGGATCTACAATCCAGCACTCCTTATTTTCATTAATAATTAGATAAGTATTTTCTTGAAATGGATTAAATGTAAAAGTTTTTATAGAAATCATTTTGCCTTGTTTTTTTGCGTAATTTTAAGTGTAAAAATAGTTCAAACATTTAGATGTTACAGTTTATAAATAGAAATTTTAAGGGAATACCAAATGTTTTTAATACTAAAGGATGCAAACGGACAATTGTATTGTTTGTTTTAATCCTTTTTATTCAGGCTGCTAGTTATGCGCAAACCTATTTAGAGGTCTATGGCCAGAATCGAGTGCAACTAAGAAAATTCAAATGGGATTTTTTTGACACTAAACATTTTAGAATTTATCACTACGATAAATCGGGTAGAAATCTTGCTCGTTATGTTGCTGAAGAAGCAGAACGTCATATCGTGATTATTGAAAATAAAATCGGAGGTCAGTTTCCTACAAAATATAGTATTATTGTTTTTAATACTTATGATGAATTTGTTCAGTCTAATATTGGCTTAAATGCTGAAAGTCAAATTCGACAAATGCAAGCAGGAAAAATTGATTTTGCAGGTGATATCATGCAAGTCTATTTTACAGGCAATCATGCAGATGTTAGAAATCAAATTAGAGAAGGCTTGGCAAGAGTTATGGTAGAAAAAATGATGTTTGGAGAAACTACTCGAGAGATTATTAAAAATGCTATAAGTTTAGATTTGCCACCATGGGTCATAGATGCCTACATATTGTATAAGGTATATGATTGGGAGCCAACACAAGAAACAGCATGGAAGAATGTGCTACAAGAAAATACCCAATTGCCCTTTAATCGCATAGTGGAGAAATATCCTAAAGAAGCAGGTTTGGCATTTTGGAAATATTTATA
>CAIWHF010000298.1 GCA_903912405.1 uncultured Bacteroidota bacterium
ACTTTAAAAATCATGAAATTTACTAGTTCCTTACTAGTGGTTTTATTTCTATGTGCAGACATACAGGCTCAGGAAGCAACCACTAAAGAAAGCATTTCACTTTTACCTATTGCTGTAAAAAGCAGAAAGAAAACAGAAAAAGAAAGAGCCGAATTCAAACGTCACGGACAAAGTACCGAAGCACTTACCGAAGCCGAATTGAATAGAAACAATAGTGCATTTATTGAACATGCACTTAATACCATCGCTGGTGTGCAAACAGATAAGCGCACGGCATTGGGCGGACAACGTATTGTAATTAGAGGCTATGGCAATGACCAGAAATTTAATAACTGGGGAATAAAAGCCTACTATAACAGCATTCCTATCACCAGCGCAGATGGTGTAACGGTATTAGACGATATAGATTTTTCATTGGTCAACAATATTGAAATTGTAAAAGGGCCGGCAACAACGTTATATGGAGGAGGCGTTGGTGGTGTAGCTAGATTTTATATTAAAGCGAATGAAGTAAAAGGCACCCACGTACTGCAAAAAATAAACACGGGTAGTTTTGGATTACTACAAACGCAAACAAGGGTTGATTGGGTTAGCGACAAAGGCGCAGTAGTGTTTAATGTTGGCCATATTGAAGCTGATGGCTACAGGCCAAGAGGCGCAAGCAACAAAAATATGTTCTCGGTTTTTGGGAATTATACGCTTAACGAAAAAGAGAAGATTCAATTCTATGCGAGTCATAATTATAGTTATGAAGGCGTAACTGGCCAAATACCTTATGTTGATTATTATGCAGGAGTAGATAGCGGCAACAAAGCCTATGCAAAACAAAATGCTAGAAATGAATTACTAGCTACACGATTTTCAATTACACATGAATATCAATTGAATAAACAATGGAGCAATACTACCAGCCTGTTTTATTCCAATGCAGAGCAGCACGCTGTATCAGCAGGAGCAGATGGTAATAGTTACAATCCTAATTTTGGTTTTCGTTCCATTTTTACGCTTAAGCAAAAAATAAACGATCATATTCACCACCAACTTTATTTGGGATCAGAATTCCAACAAGCTCGTTCTCTAGCCTCTAGTTTTCGTTTTCCAACAATTGACACAACCGCATTGGTAGTTCAAAATATAAGTAAAGGATCCTTTTTAAAAACCATCACCAATCAATATGCACTATTCGTACATGAACGAATTAATTTTGACGCACTACAAAGTGCTATCATCATTGGATTAAGTATGAACCAACTGCATTATAACAGAACCGATTTGTTGGCGGCCCCTGGTTTACTTACAGGATACAATAAAGACATTTCATTTAATAAGCAATTTGAAAGCAGTTTTAATCCTCATATAGCCATACAGAAAACATATAAAAATCAAGTTATCAATTTAAGTTATAGTGAAGGGTTCAACGCACCTACAGCAAGCACTTCCTTTATTAGCACCCTCAATATTACCAATGATAAATTGCTACCTGAAAAAGCTAAGATGATTGATTTCAGTGTACAAGGCTTACTTTTGGGCACGTGTTTAGATTATCAGTTATCTATATTTTCAATTAATGTAGAGAACAAACTTACGCAGTTATCGGGCATGAGTGGCACTACACCGTATACCTATTGGTCTAATACCGGTACGCAAATAAATAAAGGAATAGAGTTAAGTATTGGCTATAGTTGGCAACCTCGCTTAAAAGCGCTGCAATGGATAAAAA
>CAIWHF010000299.1 GCA_903912405.1 uncultured Bacteroidota bacterium
TTGCGACAAGGTAGTCATTGGCGCTGGCGCTGTTGTTACAAAAGATATTACCGAACCCGGCGTATATGCTGGCAATCCCGCTAGAAAGCTTAGGGATTTTTAATCGTTGATCGTTATTCGTTGATCGTTGTATTTTGAATAATACAACATTGCCATTCAATATTATGTTATGCAAAATAAATTAGAAGTTTGGAAACTAGCTCATGAGTTTACCCTGGCTGTTTATCAAATAGCTGATTTGCTACCGACCAAAGAACAATATAACTTGACAGCTCAAATGAAACGAAGTGTAAGTAGTATACCAACTAATATTATTGAAGGACAAGCAAGACAATATAAAAAAGAATTCAAACAATTTTTATTTATTGCAAAGGCTTCCAATGTAGAAACTTGTTATCATTTGTTTTTATCAAAAGAACTAAATTATATTTCAACTGTTCAATATGAACAACTTGCTAGTATGTCGAATAGAATTGGAATGATGCTCAGTAAATTAATCGCTTCTTTGTAAGCTTCAACGACTAACGATCAACGAACGACGATCAACGAACAACGACTAACGAAAAACCAACCTCAACACATGAAATCGCTCTATAAAAATCTCCACAACGAAGAACAACGCCAACAGTTGATTCCTTTGTTCGAAAAAAATATTACCCGTACTATCGAAGCGGGCAAAGATTATATTCCGGTTACTGGAAAAATAATTGATGCCGAGGATGTCTTGATGGGCATTGAAGCTACTATGGATGCATGGCTCACGGCTGGTCGATTCAGTGCAAAGTTTGAAAAAGACTTTGCTGCTTATATGGGTGCACGCTATGCTTTTTTAGTAAACTCAGGTTCTTCCGCAAATCTATTAGCCTTTTATACCTTGACCTCTCCTAAGTTGGGCGATCGTGCTCTAAAGCCAGGCGATGAAGTCATTACCGTAGCGGCGGGTTTTCCTACTACGGTCAATCCTATGGTGCAATTTGGTTGTATTCCTGTTTTTGTAGATGTGCAATTAGGTTCGTACAACATCGATGTAACGCAACTCGAAGCTGCTCGTTCTCCTAAAACAAAAGCGATTATGATTGCGCATGCCTTAGGCAATCCATTCGACTTAGATACTATTATGGCTTTTGCTAAAGAGCATCAGTTGTGGGTTATCGAAGATGATTGCGATAGTTTGGGCGCTACCTATAGAGATAAAAAAACAGGCACCTTTGGCGATCTAGCTACCGTTTCTTTTTACCCAGCACATCATATTACGATGGGCGAAGGCGGAGCGGTATTAGTAAATAATGCTTCGCTAAAAAAAATAGCCGAAAGCTTTAGAGATTGGGGAAGAGATTGTTGGTGCGCACCGGGTTGCGATAATACCTGTGGCAAACGATACGATTGGCAGCTAGGCGAATTGCCAGAGGGTTATGATCATAAATATACCTATTCGCATATTGGTTTCAATTTAAAAGTTACCGATATGCAAGCGGCTTTTGGTTTAAGTCAATTACAAAAAGTAGATCAGTTTGTAGCAAAACGCAGAGCCAATCACGCGGCTTTATTAGAGCGTTTTAAAGCATTAGAAGATATCTTTATTTTACCAGAAGCTACAGTAAATAGTCAACCAAGTTGGTTTGGTTTTATGCTTACCATTCGGGAAGGCGTAGCCATTGATAGAAATAAATTAGTAGCATATTTAGAAGAACAAAAAATTGGTACGCGTTTATTTTTCGGAGGTAATATTTTACGTCAACCGGCTTATGCAAATGTAGCGCATAGAAAAATTGGTGATCTTAAAAATACCGATACCATTATGACCAATTCCTTTTGGTTGGGCGTTTGGCCAGGCCTCAACGAAAGTCATTTCGATTATATGTTAGAAAAAGTGAAAGCTTTTGTAGGAAGACCTTGATAAGGTTAGTGGTTAGGGGGTTAGGGGTTAGCAAGGAAACACCATAGAATAAGCTGTCATCCAGAACATACAAATAATGCTATTTTTTTAATTTATCATTACAATATAACAAACACCAACCCCTAACCTCTAACCCCGCATCCGACCACTCAACTAAAAAATGAATTTCGCCATTATAGGCTGCGGCCACATAGCACAACGACACGCACAGCTCCTTCCTCAATATGGGAACTTGGTAGCGGTATGTGATATCGATGCTGATAAAGCGCAAGCCTTGGCTACAAAATATGCAGCAAGCGCCTATACCGCATTGAGCGATTTATTAGCCGCAGAGCAGAGCATTGATATGGTTGTGATCTGCACACCCAATGGATTGCATGCCAGTCAGACAATTGCTTGTTTGCAAGCGGGCAAACATGTTGTATGCGAAAAGCCTATGGCCTTGAAGGCTAGTGATTGTGATGCGATGATACAAGCAGCACAAGCAAATAACAAGCAGGTATTTGTGGTGAAGCAAAATCGTTTCAATCCTCCGATACAGGCCTTAAAAAAAGCAATTGATGAAAACCGTTTAGGTACTTTATTTTCTGTGCAGGTCAATGGTTTTTGGAACCGCAGCGATGCTTACTACAAAGATGCTTGGCGCGGCACTTTAGATTTAGACGGCGGTACTTTATATACCCAGTTTTCCCATTTTGTAGATGTGCTCTTATACCTTATGGGCGATCTGGCATCGGTGCAGTGGACAGGTGCCAATTTTATGCATCCCAACAGCATTGCTTTTGAAGATACCGGTGTGATCAGTTTACAATTTAAAAACAAAGCAATTGGCAGTTTTCATTATACCGTCAATGCTTTTGAAAAAAATATGGAAGGCGCTATTACTATTTTTGGCACCAAGGGTACCGTAAAAATAGGCGGCGCTTATTTAAACGAATTAAGTTATCAAGCCATCGAAGATTATTCGCTCGAGCTTGCACCAAGTACGGCTACGGCCAATGATTATGGCACCTATAAAGGCAGCATGAGCAATCACGATCAAGTGTATGAAAATATACTACAGGTCTTTGCAAATCAGGCTACACCTATTACTACGCTAGCCGAAGCACGCAATACGGTGTATTGGATAGAGCAGATGTATGGGAGGGCTTAGCGTCGGTCGTCGGTCGTCGGTCGTCGGTCGTCGGTTGTCGGTTGTCGGTTGTCGGTTGTCTTTTTAATAATAAAGGCATTTAAGTTACTGTAATTAAACTACTCCAACAAGAACGAACAACGTACAACGAAAAACGAACAACGAAAAAACAACGAGCAAAAAAAATTCCTGAGCTTGCGAAGGATCTCAACATATCATAATAATCTTAACTTTATATTTCATGTTTACAAATTATATTTGCAAACAA
>CAIWHF010000300.1 GCA_903912405.1 uncultured Bacteroidota bacterium
AATAAATATGGAAAAAGCGATAAAAATCATAAACGATAGGTTAAATTTTTTAAATGACTGGATTGAAAAAACAAAAAACCTTACAGATGAATCTACTGTTGCTAACAGAATATCTGTAAACGAGGCGTTAGTTTATTTTATAAGAATGAACGAACTGATTGAATTGTTAGGTCAAAACCCAACACTTGAAATAGCTCAAGAAGTAGGGGAGTTAATGAATGTAACTATTAATAAACTAATCGAACATAATGAGAAAGCTCTTAATGGACACGCTAAGTTGGTAGAATCATTAAATAGTAAAATAAATACTAATCCTAATTCAAGTGAAATAGAGAAAGCTGCAATTTCCGATTTCGAAAAAGCGTACTCTACTATTAAAGAATATCTTGATGCTTGTATCGAGGCAAAAGATGAAATATATGCTCTAATTGAAAAAGCAACTGTACTATCAAGCAATGATGCAGTAGATCCAGAGGATGAAAATGAATTAGAAGTTCCTGCTCCCGTTAAATATGATATTGATGAGTTAGTACAAGCCATAGAGGAACACACAAAAGAAAATTCAGAACCAGAGGAAAACACAAATGGAATTGAATTTACGGAAGAAGATGCTGACGACAAAACAGACACGGAAGACGTTGATGATAAAGAATTTCCGATTTAATAGATAAAATTAATCTATCTGTGTTTCAACACTTTACGCATTTTAATTAAAATAAAAGGCGTATTAATTTGGAAATTAACTTTACAAATATTAATTTTACCGAACAATAAAATAAGACCTATGAATGATGGAAAGAAAATAATAAATAGTTATCCGAATAACAGAAAAACGCCTTTTAGTAAAAAAAAGAGTTACACTACTAAAGACAATTCTTTTTCGATAACTACAAGTTTAGATGATGAGATTACCTGCAATTTAGTTGGAGTACAAAAAGTAAGTAAAGACGAGGCTATTAATAAAATGATTGGCGTACTGGAAGAAAAGTTAGGGATTAGCAAAGGTGGAATGAATTTATTTAGATACATCTATCTTAATGCCAAGTACGAAAAAGATAACATTCTTCCTATAAAAATAGACTATAAAGAATCAATGATAGATATGGGATATAGTTCCTTTCAATCAGTCTACAACGCTTTGTTAGAACTACTTGACAAAAACATTATTGCTAGAACAGGAGTAGAGAAAATTTATTATATAAACCCTACATTCTTTGCACCAGTAGAAAGAATTTTAATAACTGAATATTATCAGTTTGAGCCAATAACCGAAGAAACCGAGAACGATTAAGATAAATAATTTAAAAACCGAGAACGAAATGAATATTAAAGTAGAAACATCAGGGCCATCTTTGCCCATAATTGATTTGCTGGAAATGGATATGAAGACATCCGAAGAAACCACGCACCTTATCAATCAAACAAGAAAATTTTTAATCAGCGTTCATCACGCAATAGCAACTCATTATGACGAGGGCAATTATGTTATAGTTGCAGAAAGATTAAGTCTTTTGGCAAACACACTGCCTAGTGCATCTATGGCGAAAGCAATAGCTGTTAAAGCTTACCACAAAAAGAAACTTGAAATCTGCCTAGAGTACAT